>NZ_JBEYWO010000016.1:0-221058 GCF_040644455.1 Streptomyces sp. NPDC046977 | reverse complement strand
TCCCGTAGCCGATGACCGCGACCTTGCGGCCCTGGATGATGGACAGGTCGGCATCGTCGTCGTAGAACAGCTCGGCCACTTGAGGTCTCTCCTTGATGATGGTGGTCTTCGGTCGGTCGGGCAGGCGCTGAGCGCCGATTCCGTACGGCCAATTCACGTCCCGGGCGCCCACGTTGTGGCCATCGATATCAATGTACACATTCTCGTCCGACGCCGTTCGGCGGCGGCATCGGGCATGGGCGGCGAACAAGGCGCCTACAGTATTCCAAATCACCCTGAACGAATTGAACGTGGGTGCCGGTTCCGGAATCCGCGTGCCGGGCCGGCCGGAGCTGCTGAGATCAACGTCACTGAAGTGCGTCGGCGTCGTTGTCGGTTGCCGGCCCCGCGGGTCCTCGGCCCGAGGTGGGGAGTCCCGCCGGTGCGGCGGTGCCTGTCACACGGAACTGGATTTCCGGAATTCTTTTACATATGCGGCGGGCGTGACGCCGTAGACCGATTTGAAGTGCCTGATGAAGTGACTCGTATCGGAATAGCACATGCGTGCCGAGATGTCCGACAGCCTGATCACGTCACCTTGGCGCAGCAACTCGTCGTGAGCCTTTTGCACGCGCCGGAGCCGAACGAACTCCATGGCCGATTCGTTCGCCTCCGCGAAATAGCGGTGAAGCGTCCGGAGGGAAACCCCGACAGCTCGGGCTATGAATCGAGGAGAGAGCTCCGGGTTCTCCAGGTTGTTTTCCACCACGTCCTTCGCCGCTCGCAGGAGAACGCTTCGGTACTCGTCGGCCTGTCCGGGGCGCGGAGAAATGATGCCTGACAGCAGCAGGGCGCAGGCGTCCCGCGCCATGGTTCGCGCGACGGCCGACTCCGCGAAATCGTCGCTGTTGTTCGCGATGCCCCGCAGGAAGCAGGTGAGGAACCGGACCTCCGGCGTGTTCGCGTCGGCCATGTGCCCTTGGTTGAGCACCTTCGGCGAACCGATGTGCGGAATCACAAGGCTTCGCGGAATCGAGACGACATGCCCGGTCGTCGCCGGCGCGCAGGAGAAGCTCCATGATGCTTTCGTGTCGCGAATGCAGATCTGTCCAGGTCCGACAAGGTGCCTCTGCCTGCCCGACTCAAATTCTGCCCATCCTGAGGTCACGACGTTGGCGACCACCGGGTCCTCGTCCAGATGGCTTCCGGACGTCCCTGTCAGGGCATCGCTGTACACGTGTGCCGACAGCATGCCGTCGACAAGGTGGCCACGTGCCCTGAGGTTGAATCCGTGAGGTGTGGCGGCAGAAGGTATGGCAAGCTTCGAGAGGTGCGAAAACGGGCCGCGCGACCATGCCGTGAAAAGTTGCTCGGCATTCTGAGTCTGCGCGGCGGTCAAGCTCAGGGAGTTCTCGTACTCAATGGCAGTGCGGTGGCCTTGTGTGGAACCTGCACGCCGGCCGGCCTGGCTGACGTTCATGAGTACCCTCCTGCAAAAACTAAGGGATCATCCCTGAGAACCGAAGATTGCACTTGTCCACTCGCTCTCTTCGTGCGGGACGATCCCTTTACGGCGAAACCCGAGGTCTCGGGGAGAAATGCTGGGAAAATCGGCCTCATCGCGAGCTGTCAGGTGCGCGGGGCAGCGCGCCACACATGCGATGAGGGGCCGTGCGGTTGGCGGGCAACGCCCGCCCGGGACCGTTCCGGACGTCGACGGCCCACGGTGGCCCCTGGGACTGCTCGCGCCACTTCCCAACCGGCCATGCCGGTCGACTGTGGCCGAGAGATATCCGGAACCTGTCAGGAACGGTTCGTGATCTCGTTGTCGTCGATCCAGTTGCCGTGGAAGCCGAACGGCACGCGACTGGGCAGGTGCACCCGCGCGATCGGAGCGGCCGTGAGGTCGGCGGCGTCCAGGACGACCAGTTCGGCACGGTTGATGTTCGCGTCGTGGACGACCGAGAGGATCCACCCGTCGTCCTCGCTCACGGCGTCCGGCCGCGGTACGAACGCGGGCTCCATCGTGACGCGTCCGGGGCCGTAGTCGTGCACGCTGGTGCCGCCGGTACGGGTGTCGACCTTGACCAGGGGGCCGGTGCCGAAACCGTCGGTGGCATCGCGCTCCACGTCGTCAGTGATCATCAGGCCGTGTGCGCTGAAGCCGGCGAACCATCCGTAGCGGTGTGCCCGACCGGTCAGCGCCGGGTCGATCCGCGGGAACTCGACCCGGTACTCGCTGATGACCTCTTCCCTCACGGTGCCCAGGGCCGGGTTCACCGTCCAGCGCACCAGCGTCGGCTCGGCGTCACCGGGCCCCCACACGTCGCGGACGAACATGCGGTCGTACCGGACGACATCCATCGTCAGCGAGCCGTCGGCGTTGTCGAAGGCGTTGAGGACGTGGAAGACGAAGCTGCGCGGCGCCTCGATCCACTGCACGTGATCAGCGGTCCCGCCGATCGGCAGGATTCCCAGCCGCGCCGCGTGACGGTCGTCCCAGACGAGGGGCAACCTGGTCATGGGGCCGCCGGATTGTGCGAGCCGCTTGGCGGCGGCCAGGGTGACCGGGAGGTCGAGCACGACGACACGGGTCTCGGTCAGCGCCATGTCGTGGATCATCGGGCCGTCGTCCACCTCGATGTCACTGCTGTGCCTGGCCTTGCCGTCGGCCCCGAGCACCACGTACCGAAGCGAACTGTGCCGCAGGTTGTACGTGATGGCGTGCAGGTCGCCGGTGGTCGGATCCACCTTCGGATGGGCGGTGAAGCCCCGGCTGAGCGCGCCGTCACAGTCCCAGATCGCCATGCGGGCGAGGTCGGGGCTGATCTCCACCGGCGGCCTGCCGGCCTCGATGAGCGTGAGGATGCGCCCGCCGTGGCTGAGGACGTTGGTGTTCGGCGCGCCCTGCTCGCTCTCGACGAAGCGGCTGCGGTACCACTCGGCCCTGCCGTCCCGGAGCCGGATGCCGTGCACCATCCCGGCTCCGTTGAACCAATGATGGGTCGCCGGGTCCACCTCGCCCCGCGGGTTCGGCCCGATGCGCAGGTAGCGGCCGTTCAGCTCACGCGGCAACTCGCCGGTGACCGGGAGGTCGGAGGCGCTCACCTCCTCGGCGACAGGGGCGTAGTTGCCCGCGACGAGGTACCGGTTGGTGAAATTCACACTGGTCACACTGATTCCCTTCCGACCGTACCAACCCACGGTACGGTGTGGACGTTCCAGATTGGAATATTGAGGTTCAGACCATCCGGACCAGGAGACAGCCATGCCCAGTGACCTCCCGATGAGCGCGTACGTCGTGCTCGGCCTGCTGAGCAGGTACGACGGGGCCACCCCGTACCAGCTCGACCAGCGCATCCGGGAGAGCATCGGCTACTTCTGGTCCTTCCCCCGCTCGCAGCTCTACGAGCAGACCGGGCGACTGGTGCGGCGCGGCCTGGTGGTCGAACGTCAGGAGGAGGGCGGGCGGCGCCGCCGCACGCTGTCCATCACCGACGAAGGGCGACGGGCACTGCACCGGTGGCTCACGACGCCCACGCAGGCGATAACCGAGATCCACGACGAGGGGCTGCTGCGACTCTATTTCCAGCCCTCCGACCGGCTTCGGGAGGTCGGCACGGCCGGCGGCGGCGACGCGAGTGATGCTGTGGTCCGGCTCGCCGCGGAGCAGATCCGGGCCCATGAGGACCGGCTCGCGGAGTATCGAAGGCTGGTGTCCTCCGGCAAGACCGAGGAGGGTTCGCCCCAGCGGGCCACGCTGGAGGTGGGGCTGCGTTTCGAGCGAATGATCATCGACTTCTGGCGTGAGCTGGCCGCGGAACCCACGGATCCACCGGGGGCCGCACCCGGCGATCGACGCCCGACGTAGCGCCTCCTGGTGAAGCCGCCCCGCGATCGGCCCGGACCCTCGCCTCCCGGTCCGCCCGCTCACTCCTCCCTCGCGCCGGAGTACATGGCGTCGATGAGGTCCTTGAACTCGCGTTCCACGACGGGCCGCTTGAGCTTGAGGCTGGGGGTCAGGCCGCCGTGTTCCGTACAGGAACGCGTTCTTGAGCGTGACGCCACGGGTGCTCGGGCACATGGCGGCGTCGGCGCGGTCCGGGCAGTGGTGGCGCACGTCCCCGAAACTCAGCAGCCCGCAGGACACCTCGGTGGAGAAGTCGAAGTCGAAGGAACAGACGGCGCCTACCCGGAATTGCGGAGCAGGTGGCGGTGCTCTGTGCTGCCCCCCGGTGTGCGCTGTCGGAGCGGACGCGACGAAATCGGCGGCGCCGACGGCAAATGTGTCGAGTATCGCGGCGGCGGGCAGTGCTCTTCTCCTATGGTGCTCCGGTCCGGAAAGTCCCGGACGTGCGTCCGTCACATGGTGCGCCGTGGAAGCCTGGCTGTGGTCTGTGAGAAGAACGGATTGGTGGCGCGCTCGCGTCCGATGGTCGTCCGGGGCCCGTGCCCCGGCAGTACCACTGTCGAGTCGTCGAGCGGCAGGCACACCCGCTTCAGTGACTCGACCAGCTCTTCCCTGTCGCCGCCGGGCATGTCGGTACGTCCGACCGCTCCGGCGAACAACGTGTCGCCGGTGAAGGCGACCTGAGGCATCTGCTCCGACTCCGGGAGCGTGAAGATCACGGAACCTTTGGTGTGACCAGGAGTGTGACTCACCGACAGATCGAGGCCGGCAAGGTGAAGAGTGGTGCCGTCGGTGAGCTCCTTCACGTCGTCCGGCTCGCCGATGGCGAGTTCACCGAGCAGGCGAGCGCCGATGGAGAAGCCGAGGGCCTTCTCCGGGTCGGTCAGCATGTGGCGATCACGGGGATGCAGCCACGCCGCTACGCCGTGCGCTCCGCAGACAGGGACGACCGAGGCCACATGATCCATGTGGCCGTGGGTCAGAACCACGGCGACCGGCTTGAGGCGGTGCTCGGCGAGGATGCGCTCGACACCTTCGGTCGCCTGGTGGCCCGGGTCGACGATGACGCATTCCTCCCCGGCTGCGGGTGCCACCACGTAGCAGTTGGTGCCCCATGCGGCGGGGAAACCGGCAATCAGCACGGTGTGTCCTTCGGTTGTGTCCGACCGCCTCCAAGAATATGTCAGTCACTGCCAGTTGGCAATCGCTGACATGAGGCAGAGTCTGTCACACTGGTCCCGGGTCAGGCCGGGTCGGCCTGCCAGCTCAGCAGAGGGAGCCCATGGAGACCACCGAGCCCACATCGGCCGCACCTGTGGCCGGCTTGCGTGAGCGGAAGAAGCAGCAGACCCGGGACGCGCTGGTGCGGGCCGCACTCGAGCTCTTCGCCATCCGGGGGTACGAACCCACGACGGTGGACGAGATCGTCCGATCCGTCGACGTCTCCCAGCGCACTTTCTTCCGCTACTTCGCGGGCAAGGAGGACGTGGCCCTGTTCACCCAGGGCCTCGCGGAGGCCCGTTTCCTCGCGGCGGTGCGCGAACGCCCGCCTCACGAAGGCCCCATGGACGCGTTGCGGCAGGCCGTGCTGGCCGGCTGGGAGGCCCTCGGTGAGTCGGTCGAGGTCATCCCCGCCGACCTGCACATGCGCACCTTCCACATGATCGAGTCGACACCTTCGCTGCTCGCCGCCCATCTGCGGCGGTCCGCCGACCTGGAGGACGAACTCGCCCGCGTCATCGCCGAGCGGGAAGGGGTCGACATGGAGACGGACCCGAGACCGCGTGTCGCCGTGGCGATGTTCGGCGGGGTCCTGCGGGTGACGAGCCGGACCTGGGCCACCGGTCCGGACAGCAGCGTCGAGGCGATCCGCACCCTGACAGCCGCGTACCTCGATCAGGTGGGGCCGGCACTGGCCGCACGATGGCGCGCCGAATAGCGGGTCCCCGCCGCACGCCGGGGGCGCCGGCGTGCGGCGGGGCGGGAGGTTCTACCGCGACTGCGCCCAGGTGTAGAGCCGGTGCGCGCTCTCGCCGAGACGCGTGGCGTAGAGCATGGGTGCCTGACCGCCCGCGAGTTCCTCGTCGGTGGTGGTGACGCCCACCACGGTGCCCGTGCCCGTGCCCGTGCCGGTGTCGAAGTCGGCCAGGTGGGGGCCTCCGCTCGAACCGGCCGACATGTCGCAGGTCTCACCCCACAGCAGGGGGACCTTGGGGCCGGGGTGGCTCGTACCCGCGCAGTGGATCATGCGGGATCCCACGTACGGGTCCCCGGGCACGTTGAGTCCGTAGTTCGGGTACCCGAAGGCGTGGAGGAACGCGTCCTCGACGGGCCGCCCGAACCCGATGCGCTGGCTTCCGGTGACGTCCGCGATCGGGTGCCCGCCGGCAGTGGGGTTCGCGACGAGAAGTCCCGTGTCGTAGCCGGCGGCGGCGACGTCCGACGACTCCGTGGTGTCCGGATCGGCGTTCCATCGGGAGGAGGTGGCCATGGCCTCGACGCTGAAGCCGCCGAGCGGTTTCGTGCCGTTGCGGTAACCGGGCACGAAGTAGAAGTTGTGATTCCAGGTGTCGTCGGCGGAAGGCGATCCGACACTTCTCAGGCAGTGTGCTGCCGTGATGACGGTACTGCGGTTGGCGCCGGCGACGACCGTCGCGGTGCAACTGCCGTCGTAGCCGTCGGAGAAGGTGAAGAACAGGCGGCCGACGTTCTTCTCCACCGCCCCGCCGTGTGTCCACACGGCCCCTGGGTCCGGCGTGTTCGCGGGAAGCGGCCGCGGGTCGTCCGGCGTGTTGTCGTCCTCGGGCACGGGGGTGATCTCGGGGACCATGGCGCCCGCCAGCTTCATCCGCTCGGGGGTCCAGTAGGCGCTGATCCGGTGGTGCTCGCGTGCGGTTGTGGCGCCGGCATGGGTGGTGACGGTGTCCGGTCCCGCCGCCACCCGAGTGCCGCTGGGTGCGGCATTCGCGGCCGCGGCGGGTGCGACCAGTGCGACGACGGCCGCCGACATCGCGACGGACATGCCGATCGTGTGCCGACGGCTCCTGGCAGGGCTGTCTTGGTGACCGCGTGAGCGGTGATGAGGCGTGCGCATGCGCGGGACGGTAGTGAGGCGATGTCAGGAAGCGGTCAGAGATGTGTGCCGGTGGTGTCCACGCGACTCCCGTCAGCGCGGGCCGGGGGCGCCGAGCCGGAGGCCGTCGACGAGGAGGGCGACGAGGCGGTCGGAGCGTTCTCGGGAGCCGGGGCGGCCGGTGATGAGGCTGAAGCCGCTCAGGGCGCCGGCCAGGTCGTCGGCCAAGACGCCGGGGCGGATCGTGCCGGCCCGTTCGGCCGCGTCGAGAAGCGTGCGGAGGGCGGCGAAAACGCGCTCGTGGCCCGCGCGGACCGCCTCGGAGTCGGCCGCGTGGACGACGGCCTTGAGCGCGACGGCCATGCCGGGCTGCTCGGCCGCGTGGCCGATGAAGCGCTGCATCCAGGTCACGAGTGCCTTGTCCGGGGGCAGTTCGGAGAGCAGGCCGTCGACCTCGTCGCAGAGCATGTCCATGTGGTGCACGTAGGCGCCGACCACCAGTGCCTCGCGGGTCGGGAAGTGCCGGTAGAGCGTGCCGATCCCCACGCCCGCCCGCCGGGCGATCTCGTCGAGCGCGACGTCGATGCCGCGTTCGAGGAAGACCTCGCCGGCCGCGGCGAGGATCGCCTCCCGCTTGCGGCGGGCGTCCGCGCGCATCGGTCGGGCTTCGCTCATCGTGCCTCCTGTGGCCTCCTGCGACCGGGTCAACCTACCCCGTTGCTAAACGGAGGATTCCTCCGTACAGTCATCCGGAGGAATCCTCCGTTTATCTGATCCCACTCCGTGAGGGAGCAACGTGAAGGTCGTCGTGTTCGGTGCCGGGGGCATGGTGGGCACCGGCGTCCTGCGGGCCTGTCTTCTGGACGACGAGGTGGAGAGCGTCGTCGCCGTGGTGCGGCGGCCGCTGCGCACCCGGCACCCCAAACTCCGCGAGGTCATGCCCGCCGACTTCGCCGATCTCACCGACGTCGCGGACGAACTCGCCGGCGCCGGTGCCTGCTTCTTCTGCCTCGGAGTTCCCTCCGCCGGGCGGACCGAGGCCGACTACACCCGCGTGACCCGCGACTACGCCCTGGCCGCCGCCCGTGTGCTGCTGCCGCGCACCGAGGACCTGACCTTCGTCTACGTCTCGGGTGCGAGCGCCGACAGCGCGAGCAGGACCATGTGGGCGCGGGTCAAGGGCCGCGCGGAGGACGAGCTGCTGGCGCTGCCCCTGCGCACCTACGTCTTCCGCCCCGGCTACATCCGGCCCCGCGACGGCGCCCGCCCGAGGTCGCGGACCAGCCGACTGCTCTACGGGGCCACCTCGTGGACCTACCCCGTCCTGCGGCGGCTGTTCCCGCGCCACACGACCACGACGGCCGCCATCGGCCGCGCCGCGCTCGCGGTCACCCGGCGGGGCGGCGACGGCCCCCGGGTGCTCACGAGCGCGGACATCAACACGGCCGCCGCGGAGGGGGAGAAGGCATGACGGAGTCGATCCTGGTCACCGGCGGCACGGGCTTCGTGGCCGGCTGGTGCGTCGTCGAACTGCTGCGGCGCGGCTACGAGGTGCGCACCACGGTCCGTTCCCCGTCCCGCCGCGACGCCGTACGGGAGGCCGTCGCCAGGGCCGTGGAACCGGGCGGCCGCCTCACGTTCGCCGTCGCGGACCTCACCTCCGACGCCGGCTGGGACGAGGCGGTCGCGGGCTGCGACCGCGTCCTGCACGTGGCCTCTCCCCTGGGCACGGAGACCGGGCGCGATCAGGACGCCCTGATCGGCCCGGCCCGTGACGGCACCCTGCGGGTGCTGCGCGCGGCGGTGGGCGCGGGCGTGAAGCGGGTGGTGATGACCTCCGCGTGCGCGGCCGCGTCGCCCCCGCTCGCCACTGCCGACAGCGTCAGCGACGAGTCCCGCTGGACCGACACCGACGACCCGACGCTGAACGGCTACCGCAGGTCCAAGGCCGTCGCGGAACGCGCCGCCTGGCGCTTCGCCGAGGCGGGCGACGCCGGGGCGGCCGCCCTGACCACGATCCTGCCGGGCGCCGTGTTCGGCCCGGTGCTCGGCGCCGCCAACCGTGGTTCCGTCCGGGTAGTGGAGCGCCTGCTGGCCGGTCGCATGCCCGGCACCCCGCGCATCGGCTTCGAGGTCGTCGACGTACGCGACCTCGCGGACCTGCACATCCGGGCCATGACCGCACCCGAGGCGGCAGGTGAACGGTTCGTCGCGACCGGTGAGTTCCTGTGGATGGCGCAGATGGCCCAGGTGCTGCGCGACGAACTCGGCGACGCCGCGCGGAAGGTGCCCACCCGTGCCCTCCCCGACCTCGCCGTCCGCCTCATGGCCCGCCTGGACCCGGGGGTCCGGGCCGTGGCCCCGTACCTGGGGCGCAGGCACCTGCACTCGGCGGCGAAGGCCGAACGCGTCCTGGGCTGGCGGACCCGGGCCGCCGTCACGACACTCGCCGACTGCGCTCGCAGCCTGGCGGCGCACGGCCTCGTCCCGGGGCGGCATGGCTCGACGCCCTGACCCGGGGGTCCGTCGCGGGGCCGCAGGCATCTGCACGCGGTGGCGAAGGCCGAACGCGTCCTGGGCCGGCGGGCCCGGGCCGCCGTGCTCGTCAGCGGCATGCGGTGACGCGGGCGGCTGTACGGCTCACGCGGTCCAAGTCGACCTCGGCCGCGTCGCCGCCGGGCGGCCTGACGCGTGTGGACGCGGGGGCCATGGCCTCGGCCTGCCGTCAGCACGCTCACCGACTGCGCCCGCAGCCTGGCGGCGCACGGTCTCGTCCCGGGGTGGCGTGGCCGGATGGTCTGACCTGGGGGTCCGTACGTGGGTCGCGGGCATGTGCATTCGGTGGCGAAGGCCGAACGCGTCCTGGGCCGGCGGGCCCGGGCCGCCGTGCTCGTCAGCGGCATGCGGTGACGCGGGCGGCTGTACGGCTCACGCGGTCCAAGTCGACCTTGCCGCGTCGCCGCCGGGCGGCATGACGCGTGTGGACGCGGGGGCCATGGCCTCGGCCTGCCGTCAGCACGCTTACCGAGCGCGGCGGCAGCGTACGGGCTGCAATCCGGCCCACGCCGTCGAGGTCGACCTCGGCCATGTCGCTGCACGCCTGGACCGCCGGCGTCCGGGCCATCGCTCTGTATCCGGCTCGTAGGCAGGCCTGATGTCGGGCGGGCGGGGCACGGTCTGGTCCCGATGCGCGGCAGCCGCGCCTGTCAGCGCCGCGCGGTGACGCGGACGCCCGATATCCGGCCCAGGCTGTCGAAGTCGACCTCTGCCGTGTCGCCGCCGGGCAGCCCGGCGACGACTTGGTGCTCGCTCTCCCGGCACGGTGCGCCGTGATGCTCGAAGTAGCCGGTCACCAGGCGGCGCGGGGAGCGGCCGAAGAGCCCGGTGGCGGTCAGCAGTGTCCTTGCCAGTGCGACGGGGTCGAGTGCGGCCCGCGGGACCCGCGGGTCGTCGGGCAGGAAGTAGACCCGCGTGCCCGGCCCCGCGGACACCCCGATGTAGCCGGCGGCGCGGACGACGCCCATCCCCGCGAAGGCGAGGGTCTCCGCGGCGCGGCGCGGGTCGGCGAAGCCGGACAGGTCCAGGACGCCGGACGTGAACTCGCCGATCCCGTGGGCCCGTCCGAAGCGCTCGGCCTCCTCGGTGAGCGAGACCATCGGGGTGCCGCGCAGTCCCGGGTTGGCCCAGCCCCACATCCAGGAGCGTTCCTGTTCGTCGTACGTGCCCAGCACGGCGACGCGCAGCTCCACGTCCCCCTGCCGGTAGACGCAGGAGGGCAGGTCCGCCGTCCACGGTCCCTCCGGCAGGAAGGCCGTCAGGGCGCCGAGCTGTTCCGCGCCCCACGCGGCATGCCGCTCCGCCTCGTCGAGGAACGCTTCGCCGAACTCCTTGGTCATGGCAGGGGACTTTACGCACCGGCCCCGTGCGCCCGGCCCCCGGGGGCGCGGTGCCTCAGGCCAGGGCCAGGGACAGGCGCGGGATCAGGGCCTCGTCGAAGCGGCGCAGGAGCAGTCGCGCCATCTCCGGGGCATCGCCCAGCACATCGCCGAGGACGTCCGCGCCGGCCTCGCGCGCGCCGCGCGCGATCCGGTCGGGGAGGCGGCCGGGGGCGATGACGTACGGGGCGACCGCGATGTGCCGGACGCCCTCGGCGCGCAGGGCGCGCACCGCGTCGGCGGTGCCGGGCGGCGACCCGGGGACCGTCGCGGCGAACGCGGGACGTACGGCCTGCCAGCCGGTGCGCCGCCACTCCCGGGCGATGTCCGCGATCACCGCGATCGCCTCGGGGTCCGAGGAGCCCGCCGATGCCAGGACGATCCCGGTCCGGCCGCGGTCGCCGCCGCCGAGCCCGGCCTCGGACAGCCGCCGCTCCAGGGCGGTCACGAGCAGCGGTGCGGGGCCGAGGACCCCGGCCTGGTGCATCCGCAGCCGCGGGTGCCGGGCCGTCGCCTCGCGCAGTACGGCCGGGATGTCGGCCTTGGCGTGGAAGGCCCGGGTCAGCAGCAGTGGCAGGGCCACCGTCTCGCGTACGCCGTCCGCGGCGAGGCGGTCCACGACCTGCGGCACACTGGGCGCGCAGTGGTCGAGGAAGGCGGTCTCGACCCGCAGGCCGGGGCGGGCCGCCCGGACCCGTCCGGTGAGCGCGTGCACGGTCGCGGCGTGCCGCGGGTCGCGGCTGCCGTGGGCGATGACGAGCAGGACGGGGGAAGCGGGAGCCATCGCGTCACCCCCGCGCGAACAGGCCGCGGCTGCGCAGCACCCGCCGTTCCAGCGGGGCGAACACGAGCAGTTCGATGCCGATGCCCACGATGAGGATGAGCAGGATCGCGGCGAGGACGGTGGGCATGTCGGACAGTTCCCGGCCCTGTTCCAGCAACTGGCCGAGGCCGATGCCGAGATCGGGCGAGGTGGCGATGAGCTCGGCGGCCATCAGGGAGCGCCAGGAGAAGGCCCAGCCCTGCTTGAGGCCGGCGAGGTAGCCGGGCAGGGCCGCGGGCAGCAGGACGTGGCGTACGGAGTGCAGGCCGCCCGCGCCCAGTGTCCGCCCCGCCCGCAGGAACAGCGGCGGGATCTGGTCGACGCCCGCGACCAGGCCGTTGGCGATCGAGGGCACCGCGCCGAGCAGCACGACGCAGTAGATCGTGGCGTCGGTGAGCCCGAACCAGATGATGGCCGCGGGCACCCATGCCACCGACGGCAGCGACTGGAGCCCGGACAGGATCGGCCCGATCGCCGCGCGCACGGGCTTGACCCGTGCCACGAGCAGGCCGAGCGGCGTGCCGATGACGACGGAGGCGAGGAAGCCCAGGGCGCCGCGCGACAGGCTCGTCCAGACGTAGCCGAGCAGCGTGCCGTCGAGCCACTTGTCCCGCAGGGCGCGGCCGACGTCGGCCGGGCTGGGCAGCTGGTAGTGCGGTTTGACCTCGAAGTGGTAGGCGAGCTGCCAGACCACGAGCACCAGCGCTACGGCCAGCACGGGCGGCAGGGCCTTCTCGCGCAGGAGGCGGCCGAGCGGGACCCGGGGCTCGGAGGGCGTCTCCAGCGCGTCGAGGCCCGCCCCGAGGCCCGCCAGGTCCGTCGCGGACCGGGCCGCGCCGGCGGAGCCTTCTGCCTTGGTCTCAGTGCTGGCCATGACGGCGGATCTCCCCACGGAGGTGCTCGGTGATCTCGACGGACAGTTCGGCGACGGCGGAATCCTCGATGCGCCGGGGCTGCGGGATGTCGATCCGCCACTCGCGGGAGATCCTGCCGGGCCGCGACGACATCAGCACGACGCGCTGCGCGAGCCGTACCGCCTCCCGCACGTTGTGGGTCACGAAGAGCACGGACAGCGAGTTCTCCGCCCAGATGCGGGTGAGCTCCTCGTGCAGGACGTCCCGGGTGATGGCGTCCAGGGCCGCGAACGGCTCGTCCATCAGCAGCAGTTGGCTGTCCTGCGCCAGGGCGCGGGCGAGCGCGACGCGCTGCCGCATGCCGCCGGACAGTTCGTGCACCCGCTTGCCGTGGGCGCCGCCCAGGCGGACCAGCTCCAGCAGCCGTTCGGCCTCCGGCCGCCGTTCGGCGCGCGGCACCCCGCGCATGCGCAGGGCGAGTTCGATGTTCCTGCCCGCGGTCAGCCACGGGAACAGGGCGTGCTCCTGGAACATCAGGGCCGGCCGCCCGCCGGGGGTGGCGATCTCCCCGGCGGACGGCAGGTCGAGTCCGGCGACCAGGTTGAGCAGGGTGGACTTGCCGCAGCCGGAGGCCCCCAGGAGGCAGACGAACTCACCGGGCGCGACATCGATGCTGATGTCGTCCAGCACCTGCGCCTGCGCGCCGGAGCGGCCGAAGGACTTCGAGACGTGCGCGAGCCGGGCGGCGTAGGGCGCCGTCTCGTCCGTCACGGCGGGCTGGGTGCTGAGTGCGGTGGCCATGGAACGTCACCTCCTGGGGGCTGGGCGTGCGGGCGGGTCAGCTGCCGAGACCGGCGTTGCCGAGTTCGGTCCTGCCCTCGGCGGTGAGGATCTTGTTGAGGATCGTGAGGTCGTAGATGCCCTTCAGGTCGGGCTTCTCCAGCAGGCCCGCGGTGACGGCGTGGTCGGCCTCGCTCTGCAGCGTGGACGCCAGCGGGTCGTCGGTGACCTGGATGCTCTTCCACGCCGGGTCGATGACGTCGGCCGGCAGCGGCTTGCCGGACAGCTTCTCCAACTGGGCGTTGGCGTCGGCCTTGGCCTTGTCCGGGTTGGCGGTGATCCACGCGTTGGTCTTCACCGAGCCGCGCAGCACGGCCTCGACGACGTCCGGGTGCTCGCTGAGGAACTTCTGGGAGACGATCACATTCGTGATGACGAACTTGCCGTCCTTCCACAGGCTGCTCTCGTCCAGCAGCACCTTGGCGCCCTCGGCGACCAGCTTGGACGCGGTGGGTTCGGGGACCCAGGCGCCGTCGATGGAGCCGGACTTGTAGGCGTCCGGGGTGATCTTGTTGTCCGTGCGGATGACGGAGACATCACCCTTGCCGCTGGTCGCGTCGACCTTCCAGCCCTGCCCGGCTATCCAGTTGAGCAGGGCCACGTCCTGGGTGTTGCCGAGCTGCGGGGTGGCGATCCGCTTGCCCTTGACGTCCTTCAGGGACGTGATCTTCTTGGGGTTGACGACCAGCTTCACGCCGCCGGAGGCCGAACCGGAGATGATCCTCAGGCTCTTGCCGCCCGACTTGGTCCAGCCGTTGACGGCGGGGGAGGGGCCGATCCAGCCGATGTCGATGGAACCGGCGTTGAGGGCCTCGATCTCGGCGGGGCCCGCGTTGAAGACCGACTCCTTGATCGTGGTGCCGGAGCCGAGCTCCTGCGCAAAGAAGCCCTCCTTCAGGCCCACCAGCGGGGTGGCGTGCGTGAGGTTCGCGAAGTAGCCGATCTTCACCGTGGAGGCGGACAGCTTCTTGCCGGTGTCGGCGCCGGCGCTGGTGCCGCTGGTCGCGGCCGCGTTGGAGGTGTCGTCCTTCTTCTCGGAGCCGTAGCCGCAGGCGGCCAGGGCCAGCAACGGCAGAAGGGCGGCGCCGGCGACGAGGCGGCGGCGGGTCGTCGTTCTCGGGGCGGTGGTGCGATCGGCAGTCACGGGAGGTGGTCCTCTCGAAGGCTCCGGGTCGCGCCCTTCAGGGCGCGCCGAAGTAGTGGCTGTCTGGTTCTCGGGGGTGCCGTGCCGCGTGCGCGGCCGTGGTGCGGCGAGTGGTGCGTCCGGGCGGTGTCAGCGCGCACATCGCGTCACACCGCCCGTGCCGCTGCCCAGACAGCCGCTGCCGACGCGGCCGCCCTCCTTGGCGAATCCGGAGAACGCGTCCATGACGCTGAGCCCTGCCATCAGAAGTCCCACCCCTCCTGGTTCGCGTCCCCCGCGGCCGCGGCGGTACGGGCGGCGAAGGCCTCGCCTGCCATGCCGGCGGTCAGCGTGGTGCCGTCCGCCGGGTCGATCAGCAGGAAGGAGCCGGTGAGCCGGGAGTCCGCATAGGCGTCCAGCGGCAGCGGCTCGGAGGTGCGCAGCACGACCGTGCCGATGTCGTTGACACCGAACTCGCCTGGGTCGTCCCGGTGTTCCAGCCCGTGGGTCAGGTCGATCTTGTACGGGAGCCGCTTGACGACCGCCTTGACCGTGCGCGTGGTGTGCTTCAGCAGCACGCGGGCGCCGACCGTCAGCGGGCGCTCGTGCAGATGGCACACCGTGGCCTCGACGTCCTGCGTGGTCGCCGGGGCGGCCGCGGTCGGCGCGATCAGGTCGCCGCGGGAGATGTCCAGGTCGTCACCGAGCAGCAGCGTCACCGACTGCGGCGCCCAGGCCACGCCGACTGCGGTGCCCAGGGCGTCGATCCCGGTGATCGTGCTGGTCAGACCGGACGGCAGCACGGTGACCGGGTCGCCGACGCGCAGCACTCCGGAGGAGATCTGCCCGGCGTAGCCGCGGTAGTCGGGGTGCTGCGCGGTCTGCGGGCGGATGACGTACTGGACCGGGAAGCGCGCCGGGTGCGCGGCCGGGTCGGTGCCGACCGCGACGGTCTCCAGGTGCTCCAGCACCGTCGGGCCGCCGTACCAGTCCATGCCGGCCGAGGCGGTCACCACGTTGTCCCCGGTCAGCGCCGAGATCGGGATGGCGGTGATCTCCGGGACGCCGATCGAGGCGGCGTAAGCCGTGAACTCCTCCGCGATGGCGGCGAACACCTGCTCCGACCAGTCCACCAGGTCCATCTTGTTGACGGCCAGCACCACGTGCGGGACACGCAGCAGGGCCGCGACGGCCGCGTGCCGGCGGGTCTGCTCGACCACGCCGTTGCGCGCGTCGACCAGGATCACGGTCAGCTCGGCGGTCGAGGCGCCGGTGACCATGTTGCGCGTGTACTGCACGTGCCCGGGGGTGTCGGCCAGGATGAACCGGCGCCGGGGCGTGGCGAAGTAGCGGTAGGCCACGTCGATGGTGATGCCCTGCTCGCGCTCGGCCCGCAGGCCGTCGGTGAGCAGCGCCAGGTCGGGCGCGTCCTGGCCGCGGCGGGCGGAGGCGAGCTCCACGGCCTCCAACTGGTCGGCCAGGACCGACTTGGAGTCGTGCAGCAGCCGTCCGACCAGGGTGGACTTGCCGTCGTCGACGGAGCCCGCGGTGGCGAAGCGCAGCAGCGAGGTGGCCGCGAGATGTTCGGCGCTGGTGATGCCGGCGGTCATGGCTAGAAGTACCCCTCGCGCTTGCGGTCTTCCATCGCGGCCTCGGAGAGCTTGTCGTCGGCCCGGGTGGCCCCGCGCTCGGTGAGCCGGGAGGCGGCGATCTCGGTGATCACCGCGTCGATGGTGGCGGCGGCGGAGTCCACCGCGCCGGTGCAGGACATGTCGCCGACCGTGCGGTAGCGGATCAGCCGCTTCTCCACGGTCTCGCCGTCCTTGGGGCCGCCCCAGTCGCCGGCGGTCAGCCACATCCCGGCGCGGCGGAACACCTCCCGCTCGTGGGCGTAGTAGATCTCCGGCAGCTCGATGCCCTCGCGGGCGATGTACTGCCACACGTCCAGCTCGGTCCAGTTGGACAGCGGGAAGACCCGCACGTGCTCGCCGGGGGCGTGCCGGCCGTTGTAGAGCTGCCACAGCTCGGGGCGCTGGCGGCGCGGGTCCCACTGCGAGAACTCGTCGCGCAGCGAGAAGACGCGCTCCTTGGCGCGGGCCTTCTCCTCGTCCCGGCGGCCGCCGCCGAAGACCGCGTCGAAGCGGTGCTCCTGGATGGCTTCGGTCAGCGGCACGGTCTGCAGCGGGTTGCGGGTGCCGTCGGGGCGCTCGCGCAGCCGCCCGTCGTCGATGTAGTCCTGCACGGACGCGACGTGCAGCCGCAGCCCGTGCCGGGCGACCGTGCGGTCGCGGTACGCCAGCACCTCGGGGAAGTTGTGGCCGGTGTCGACGTGCAGCAGCGAGAAGGGCACCCCCGCCGGGGCGAACGCCTTCAGCGCCAGGTGGAGCATGACGATGGAGTCCTTGCCGCCCGAGAAGAGGATCACCGGGCGCTCGAACTCCCCGGCCACCTCCCGGAAGATGTGCACCGCCTCCGACTCCAGCGCGTCCAGGTGCGACAGCGCGAAGGGGTTCTCCGTGCTCTCGCCGATCGCGACTACCGTGGTCACACCGCGCCCCTTTCTCGAGCTTCGTGAGCTTTCGGACGAGTGACGCGAGACGGGCCGCCGCTCACGCCAGCCCCTTTTCCACCAGCAGCGCCACCAGGAGCGCCGCCGAGTCCTCGACGGTGTGGTGCTGGGTCTCGATCCGCAGGTCGGGGTTACCGGGCGCCTCGTACGGGTCGTCGACACCGGTCAGCCCGGATATCTCGCCCGCGGCCTGCTTGGCGTACAGGCCCTTCACGTCGCGCGTGGAGCAGACCTCGACCGGGGTGGCGACGTGCACCTCCAGGTAGGTCGTGCCGCGCGCCTCGTGGCGCTTGCGGACGGCCTCCCGGCTGTCGGTGTACGGCGCGATGACCGGGACCAGCACGGTGACCCCGTGGGAGGCCAGCAGTTCGGCGACGAAGCCGATGCGCTGCACATTGGTGTGCCGGTCCTCGCGGCCGAAGCCGAGGCCGGCGGAGAGGAACTCGCGGATCTCGTCGCCGTCCAGTACCTCCACCCGGTGCCCGTCGCCGCGCAGCCGCGCCGCCAGCGCCCGGGCGATCGTCGTCTTGCCTGCACTCGGCAGACCGGTGAGCCACACCGTGGCGCCCGCGTCCGTCCCGCTCATCCGCCCCTCCCGGGAGGTCCGTTCCGTCGTCATCAGCCGTGCAGACCGCATTCGGTCTTCGCCCGGCCCGCCCACCGGCCGGCCCGGGCGTCCTCGCCCTCCAGCACCCGGCGGGTGCAGGGGGCGCAGCCGACCGAGGCGTAGCCGTCCATGAGCAACGGATTCGTGAGTACCCCGTGATCGGCGACATAGGAGTCCACGTCGTCTTGCGTCCAGCGGGCGATGGGGGAAACTTTGATCTTTCCGCGCCGGGTGTCCCACCCGACGACGGGGGTGTTCGCCCTGGTCGGGGCCTCGTCGCGGCGCAGTCCCGTCGCCCACGCGTCGTACGCCGTCAGGCCCTGCTCCAGCGGTTTCACCTTCCGCAGCGCGCAGCACAGGTCGGGGTCGCGGTCGTGCAGCCGCGGCCCGTACTCGGCGTCCTGCTCGGCAACGGTCTGACGGGGCGTCAGGGTGATGACGTTGACGTCCATCACCGCGGCGACGGCGTCACGGGTGCCGATGGTCTCGGGGAAGTGGTAGCCGGTGTCCAGGAAGACCACGTCGACACCGGGCGCCACGCGGGAGGCCAGGTGCGCCACGACCGCGTCCTCCATGGAGGAGGTCACGCAGAAGCGCGCCCCGAAGGTGCCGGCGGCCCAGCGCAGGATCTCCTCGGCGGGGGCGTCCTCCAGGTCGCGTCCCGCCCGTTCGGCCAGAAGCCGCAGCTCGTCGGCGGAGTGCTGCCGCGCGGTGGTCACGAAACGTCTCCCTCGGGGGCCGAGGCCTGCAGGCCGCGGGCCAGCAGACCGAGGAACTTGAGCTGGAAGGCCCGGTTGCAGGCGCGGCACTCCCAGGCGCCGTGGCCCTGCTCCGCGGGGTGCAGGTCCTCGTCCCCGCAGTACGGGCAGTAGAACGGTGCGGCACGCTCGCTCACGACAGGTCCTCCTCCGACGCGCGCGCGACCCACTGCGCGAACCGTTCGCCGTCCGTGCGCCCCTCCTGGAAGCGCCGCAGGACGCGCTCCACGTAGTCGGGCAGCTCGTCCGAGGTCACCTTCAGGCCGCGGACCTTGCGGCCGAAGCCGGCCTCCAGACCCAACGCGCCGCCCAGGTGCACCTGGAAGCCCTCGACCTGGTTGCCCTCGTCGTCCAGGACGAGCTGGCCCTTGAGGCCGATGTCCGCCACCTGGATGCGGGCGCAGGCGTTGGGGCAGCCGTTGACGTTGATGGTGACCGGTTCGTCGAACCCGGGCAGGCGGCGCTCCAGTTCGTCGATGAGGGAGGCGCCGCGCGCCTTGGTCTCGACGATGGCCAGCTTGCAGAACTCGATACCGGTGCACGCCATGGTGCCGCGCCGGAACGGCGAGGGCCGCACCTGGAGGTCCAGCGCCTCCAGGCCCGCGACGAGGGAGTCGACGCGGTCCTGCTCGACGTCGAGCACGATCATCTTCTGCTCGACGGTGGTGCGCAGCCGGCCCGAGCCGTGCGCCTCGGCCAGCTCCGCGATCTTGCTGAGGGTCGTGCCGTCGACCCGGCCGACCCGGGGCGCGAAGCCGACGTAGAAGCGGCCGTCCCGCTGCCGGTGCACCCCGACGTGGTCACGCCACTGCTCGACGGGCTGCTCGGGCGCCGGGCCGTCGGCCAGCTTGCGCAGCAGGTACTCGTCCTCCAGCACCTGCCGGAACTTCTCCGCGCCCCAGTCGGCGACCAGGAACTTCAGCCGGGCGCGGGTGCGCAGCCGCCGGTAGCCGTAGTCACGGAAGACCGAGATGACGCCCTCGAAGACGTCGGGGACCTCGTCCAGCGGCACCCACGCGCCCAGCCGGACGCCGATCTTGGGGTTGGTGGACAGGCCGCCGCCGACCCACACGTCGAAGCCCGGTCCGTACTCGGGGTGGCGGACGCCGACGAAGGCGACGTCGTTGATCTCGTGGGCCACGTCCAGCAGCGGGGAGCCGGAGATCGCCGACTTGAACTTGCGGGGGAGGTTGGAGAACTCCTTGTTGCCGATGATCCGGCGGTGGGCCTCGTCCACGGCCCAGGTGCCGTCGATGATCTCGTCCTCGGCGATGCCGGCCACCGGCGAGCCGAGGATGACGCGCGGGGTGTCGCCGCACGCCTCGGTGGTGGACAGCCCGACGCCCTCCAGGCGGCGCCAGATCTCCGGCACGTCCTCGATGCGGATCCAGTGCAGCTGGATGTTCTGCCGGTCGGTGATGTCGGCGGTGCCGCGGGCGAACTCCTGCGAGACCTCGCCGATGACCCGCAGCTGCTGGGTGGTGAGCCGGCCGCCGTCGACGCGGACCCGCAGCATGAAGTACTTGTCGTCCAGCTCCTCCGGCTCCAGGATCGCGGTCTTGCCGCCGTCGATCCCGGGCTTGCGCTGGGTGTACAGCCCCCACCAGCGCATGCGCCCGCGCAGGTCCGCCCCGTCGATCGCGTCGAAACCGCGGTACTGGTAGATCGTCTCAATGCGCGTCCGCACATTGAGACCGTCGTCGTCGCGCTTGAACTGCTCGTTGGCGTTGAGCGGTGTCATGTGGCCGACCGCCCACTGGCCCTCGCCGCGGTGACGGCTCACCTTGCGGCGTGCGGCGGCGCCCTGCTGATCGGGGGTGGAAGCCATGGCGATGCAGTCCTTCTGGCAGGCTGAGGAGGCTCGGCAAGTGGGGATCGTACGGCGAAGGACCCCTGCGGCCTGCGGAAACACGTCGCGCTCGGCGGCGGTCCTGGAAGCGGGGGTCGGTGCGCGTCCGCGACGTCGGGGACGGCGGGGTCAGTCCGGGGCGTGACGGCGTGCGGGCTCAGTAGGCCCGACAGATGGCGCTGGACATGCGTCCGAGGTCGACGTGCAGCCGACCTACCAAGGCGATTCCGGAGCGCGACATGTCGAAAGCGTGTCACGCGGGTCTCGGGCCAGTCCACCATTATCCGCTATCTGGACTCGATCATCCCGCATGGTGATACGGATACGGTGCCCGTCTGCGGACAGATCACCGCACCCTGCTCGGATGCCGCAGAAAATCGCCCGTGATCGCCCGGAACCCGTCGTGCCCCCGGGCACCGACGTGGCGCAGCTTGTGGGCCGCCAGGGCCATGCCGAGCCGCACCCCGGCGCCCAGCAGCGCGCGGTTCGCGGCCAGCGCCGCGAGCACCCCGGCCGCGAAGACGTCACCCGCCCCCGTCGCGTCCTCGATCTCCCCGTCCCGGAGCGGACGGTGGGTCCAGCGCTCCACCGAACCCGGCCGGCGCACCTCCACCCGGTCCGGGTACTTCACCACCGCCGTGCCGCGCAGCCCGGGCAGCAACGGCGCCAGGTCGGTGAACTCCCGCTCGTTGAGCAGCAGGTAGTCGCTCGCCGCCGCCATCGCCAGCACGTCGTCGCTCGGCGCGGTGGACCAGGCGTGACCCGGGTCGAAGGTGACGATCGTGCGCGGCGACCGCTCCCGGACCGCGTCGAGCAACCGGCGCAGCGCCGCACCCCCGTCGGGGTCCAGGAAGGACGTCACGTGCACCACCCGGGCCCGCGCCAGGGTGCCGGCGATCTCCTCGAAGTTCCGCCGCACATGCCCGGCGATGCCGGTGTTGGCACCGGTGTGGGTGAGCAGGGTGCGCTCGCCCCCGTCGTGCACCGACAGGCAGATCCCGCACAGCCGCTCCGGGTCCGGCAGCACCAGGGAGCGGTCGATGCCGAGCCCGTCGAGCACGGCCAGCGGATCGACCGCCTCCAGCGGGCTGCTGCCGGCGACGCTCACGTACCCCAGCCGCAGGCCCCGGCCGAGCCGGGCGAGGGCGTGCAGCGCGTTGAAGGCCGAGCCGCCCAGTTCGGGTGTGAGGGGCACCCCCTCCGCGCGCAGGCACTCCAGGGCGGCGCGCACGGCCGGCTCCTCCACCAGCCGCTCGGAACCGCTCTCCAGCGGGGGACGCAGCCCCGTGTGCGCGTCGATCCGGGCCAGCAGCGGGCTGCCGCCCACGGCGGAGGCACCCGTGATCAGGTCCAGATTGAGCGCCCCGACCCCGACGACGTCCATGCCTCCCCTTTCACGGCTTTCACGGCGCGTCCACGCCGCGCGCGCCGCCCGCGGGTTCAGTGCGCCCCGGGCCAGGGGCCGTCGATCGGCCTCTTCTCCTCTTCCCCCGTCTCGGTGCGGAAGATGCGGAAGCCGCGCCTCTCGTAGTTGGCCAGCGCGTGCGGCCCGTCCAGGCTGCAGGTGTGCACCCACACCCGCTTCGTCGGCGTCCGCTCCGGCCAGCGCTCTGCCAGGTCCCAGGCGCGCGCGATGCCGAACGACAGCAGGTGCCCGCCGATCCGGCGTCCCCGGAAGGCGGGCAGCAACCCGAAGTACGCGATCTCGACCTGGGCCTCGTCCTGCGCGTCGAGCTCGATGTAGCCGGCGGGCGTGCCCTGGTCCCAGACCACCCACGTCTCCGTGCCGGGGCGGTCCAGGCACGCGCGCCACTGCTCGTACGTCCACGGCAGCCGGTCGGTCCACGCGCAGTCCGCGCCGACCGAGGTGTACAGGAAGCGGCTGAACTCCGGGGAGGGCACCTCGGCCCGGACGATCCTGACCCCGCCGGTCGCGGGATCGGGCTCCATGGCGGGCGCCGACGGCCGCAGGTCGGCCGGTGAGGTCTGCTCCAGCGACCAGGTGGTCACGGTGACGGTGTTGCTCATGGGGCCCAGCCAACCACGTCGGCGGCGCCGGCGGCGGGGTGCCTCGCAGCCACGCGCGGGGACGAGGTGAGGCAGCCCGGGATGCCAGGGCGCCGGGGCGCGTACGCCGGGCCGGGACCCCGCGCCGGCCGCGGGCGGCGGATCCCGCGTTCGGACGGGGCCGGAACCGTCGGGCGGCTCCTTCCCGGACGGGCCGGCCGCCCCGCGGTCACACGGAACGCGCCCTGCGGACCGCCGGGGCCGTGGAGTGCGGCAGCAGGTCCGCGGGCCGTGCCGGACGCAGGAGTTCGACCTCGACGCCGTCGGCGAAACGGTACGGCCGGTGGTCGAGGACGCCGGAGAGCGTACGGCGCAGCCGGGACATCTCCGCGCGGACGGTGACCGTACGGGTGGGGTCGCCGAACAGGTCGTCCGCCAGTTCGGCGGCACTGCGCCCGGCCCGGTGCAGGGCGAGGACGAACAGCAGCTCGGCATGGCGCGGACTGAGTTCCTGCGACCAGCCGCCCGCGCCGCCGGAGACCGCGACGCTCCAGGTGCGCGGGCGGCTCACGTCGAGCACCACCCGGCCCGCGGGTGTCCGCTCCTCCCGGTCGTCACGGACCCGCACCAGCCAGCCGCCGGGCAGCGGTTCGAGCGTGCACAGCCCGAGCGAGGGCACCCAGATGGGCCCGGCGGCCGGCGCGGCGGGCAGCGTGATGCGCTCGACCGCCGGCATGCCGGTGACGGCGGCGGTCCAGCCGTTGGGGTCGACGACCGCCGCCCGGCCGGACATCCGGGCCAGCAGCGGGGCCGCGACCGAGCGCAGCCGGCCGACGGCCGCCCAGTGCCGGGAACGCAGTTCGCCCTCGGCGACCTTGGTGACCGCGGTGACCAGCGACAGCATCGCCGGGTGCACGGTGGCGGCCGGCCCGCTGACGTCGACCGCGCCGAGCAGCCGTCCGTCGCGCGGGTCGTGCAGCGGCGCCGCCGCGCACGTCCACTGGTGCAGCTCCCGCACGAAGTGCTCGGCCTGGTGCACCTGCACAGGGCGCCCGGCGACCAGAGCGGTGCCGATCGCGTTGGTGCCCACGGTGTCCTCGGCCCACGAGGCGCCCTCGGCGAAGCCCAGCCGGTCCGCGCTCTTGCGGACGGCGACACTGCCGTCGCGCCACAGCACCCGTCCCTCGGGATCCGTGACGACCATGATGTGCCGGGCCTCGTCGGCCACCGAGACCAGCCCGTCGCGCAGGGCGGGCATCACCTCGACCAGCGGGGTGCGGCGCCGGCGCTGCTCGATCTCGTCCGCCGTCAGCATCGTGTTGTGGCTGCCGTTGTCGGGGTCGACGCCGAGATCCAGGGCGCGCCGCCAGGAGTCCTGGATGATCGGCCGGGGGACCGTGGCGGCGGCCTTGCCGCCACCGCCGAGTGCGGCCTCCCTCATCCCGCCCAGCAGGCGCGCCGAGCGGCGCGTCTCCTGGGCCGACTGTGCCGACAACGACCGGGAGTCGAACGGAACCTGGCTCATGGTTCTCCCCGCGTGCGTGTGCGCTGGTCTGCGCTGTGCGCCCGGCAGTGATCGCGACGGCGCATTGGCGACCACACCCTGTGCATATGGTGCCGTCGCGGAGGGGGCTCCGGCGGCATATCCGGCCAATAGCTTGCAACGGTCTGCAACGGTTGCGAATATGCACGCCCCCGACGGACAGTGACGGCGCATCACGCTACTCGTACGGAACACCATCCGTGCGACGGTGAGGTTGGAGACCGGGGGTGGTGCCGAGTCGGCGCGGCGCCACCTTCCGCGCGGCGCGGCGGCGGATCGTTTCTCCCGTGATCCCGGTCCTTCCTCGGGGCACGGGGGACCGCCGTCGCGCCGACGCTTCACGCCACCGGGCGCGCCCGCTCCACCACGGCCTCCAGGTCCAGCCCGCGCGGCAGCGTCCCGAAGGTCGCCCCCCAGTCGCCGCCGAGCCGGGAGGCGCAGAAGGCGTCCGACACCTCCGCCGGCGCGAAGCGCACCAGCAGCGACCCCTGCAGCACCAGCGCCATCCGCTCCACGACCCGCCGCGCGCGCCCCTCGATGCCCTCCAGGTCGGCGAGTTCGGTCAGCAGCGACTTGATCGCCCCGTCCAGCCGGTGGTCCGCGCCGCGCGCCAGGCCGATCTCCCCGAGGAACGCGTTCAGCGCCTGCGGCTCCCGCTGCAGCGCCCGCAGCACGTCCAGCGCCTGGACGTTGCCGGAGCCCTCCCACACCGAGTTCAGCGGCGACTCGCGGAACAGCCGCGGCATGCCCGACTCCTCCACATAGCCGTTGCCGCCCAGGCACTCCAGCGCCTCGGCCGCCACCGCGGGACAGCGCTTGGTGATCCAGAACTTGGACACCGCCACCGCCAGCCGCCGGAAGTGCCGCTCCTGCTCGGTGTCCGCGTCGTACGCCGCCGCGAGCCGCAGCACGGTCGTGGTCGCCGCCTCCGACTCCAGCGCCATGTCGGCCAGGACGTTGCGCATCAGCGGCTTGTCGATCAACGGGCCGCCGAAGGCGCTGCGGTGCGCGGTGTGGTGGACCGCCTGCGCCACCGCCTGCCGCATGACCGCCGCCGAACCCGTCGCGCAGTCCAGCCGGGTGGCCGCCACCATCTCGATGATGGTCGCCACCCCCCGCCCCTCCTCGCCGACCCGGCGCGCCCAGGTGCCGTCGAACTCGACCTCGGACGAGGCGTTGGAGCGGTTGCCCAGCTTGTCCTTCAGCCGCTGGATGCGGAAGACGTTGCGGGTGCCGTCCGGCAGGACGCGCGGCAGCAGGAAGCAGGTCAGGCCGCCGTCGCCGCCCGGCCCCGTCGCCTGAGCGAGCACCAGGAAGCCGTCCGACATCGGAGCCGAGCAGAACCACTTGTGCCCGGTGAGCAGATACGTGCCCTCCTCGGCCAGCGGCTCCGCCCGCGTCGTGTTCGCGCGCACGTCCGAGCCGCCCTGCTTCTCGGTCATGCCCATCCCGAACAGCGCCCCCGGCTTCTGCCCCGGTGCCACCAGCCGCGGGTCGTAGACCCGCGACCCCAGCCGCGGCTCCCACTCCGCCGCCAGCCGCGGATCGGCCCGCAGGGCGGGCACCGCGGCGTGCGTCATCGAGACCGGGCAGCCGTGCCCCTGCTCGACCTGCGACCACACCAGGAAACCCGCCGCGCGCCGCAGGTGGCCGTCGGGGCGCGACCAGGCGTCGGTCAGTCCCGACGAGACCGCCCGGCCCAGCAGCCGGTGGTAGGACGGATGGAACTCCACCTCGTCGAGGCGGTGGCCGTAGCGGTCATGGGTGCGCAGCACGGGGGAGTGCGTGTTCGCCTCCTGCCCCCACGCCTGCGCCTGGACCGAGCCGGCCGACCGGCCGATCTCGCCCAGCTCCACGTCGATCTCCTGCCGGCGCTCGGGCGCGGCGTGCCGGGCGACCCCCTCCACGAGGGCGTCGTCGGCGGCGTACACGTCATACCCGACCAGCGGCGGGGGCTGGTTGGTCACGGTGTGTGTAGGGGCGCTCATGACAGCTACCGTAGGCGCGTGCAGGCAGCAGACGAAACACCCGAGCGGCCCCGGAAAGGCCGGCTTCTCCAGGCGCGGTCCCTCTACCGGAACGTCTCCAAACGCAAGGTCGGCTGGCTGCTGCTCAAGGACACGGTCAACTCCTGCCTGGAGTACCGCGTCACGGGTCTCGCCGCCGAGGCCGCCTTCTTCGTGCTGCTGTCCCTGCCGCCTCTGCTGCTCGGCCTCGTCGGCGCCATCGGGTACGTGGACGAGGTCATCGGCACCGACACCATCGACAACATCCGCCGCAACATCCTCACCGCGGCGGCCACCGTCCTGTCGGACAAGGGCGTCGACCAGTTGATGCGGCCGCTGGTCGACGACGTCTTCGGCGGCGGCCGGCCCGACGTGATCTCCATCGGCTTCGTCATCGCCCTGTGGTCGGGCTCGCGGGCCCTGAACGTCTTCGTCGACACCATCACGATCATGTACGGGCTGGAGGGCATACGGGGCATCGTCAAGACCCGGCTGCTGGCCCTGCTGCTCTACGTCGTGGCCCTGGTCATCGGCGCCGTCGTGATGCCGCTGCTGGTCGTCGGGCCGGACGCGGTCGTGTCGTTCCTGCCGTGGAGCGAGTGGGTCATCCGCATCCTGTACTGGCCCGTGGTGCTGCTGCTGTCGATCACCTTCCTCACCACGCTCTACCACGTGTCCGTGCCGGTGCGGTCGCCCTGGTACGAGGACATGCCCGGGGCCGCCGTCGCCCTGCTGATGTGGGTCCTCGGCAGCTTCCTGCTGCGCATCTACCTCACCCACACCGTCGAGGGGCCGACCATCTACGGGTCGCTGGCCGCGCCCGTCGCCGTCCTGTTGTGGATCTTCGTCTCCGCCTTCGCGGTCCTGGTCGGCGCGGCCGTCAACGCCGCGATCGACCGGGTCTGGCCGTCCATCGAGACCGCCGCGGCCCGCGAGAAGAACGCCCGGGTGCGCCAGCGCCAGGCCGCCGACCGGCTGGCCGAGGCCGCCGCCCGCCGGGCCGCCTTCGACGACGCCCCCGACGACGAGGTGGGCCCCGAGGACCCGCCCGCCGAATTCCCCGAGCGCTGGGCGGGCTTCCTGCCGCCCGACGACGTCAGGGGCCGGCTGCGCGGCCGCCGCCCGCGCGGGAAGAGCGGCCCGCCGCCGGCGGAGTGAGCCCGCTGTCGCGGGGCGGTGCCATCCTGGGGGCATGTACCGGGAACGCGCCTCCGTCGTCCCCGGCGCCGTGCTGTGGACCAGGACAGCGGGCGCCGAGGCGGCCCGGGTGCTGCCCGACGGCTGCGTCGACCTCATCTGGGGCGAGGGCACCGGGCTCTTCGCCGCGGGGCCGGACACCCGCGCCCATCTCACCGCGAGCCCGCCCGGCACCCGTTACGCGGGGTTGCGCTTCGCGCCCGGGACCGGCCCGGCCGTGCTCGCGGTCGCCGCGCACGAACTGCGGGACCGCCGCGTGCCGCTGGACGCGCTCTGGCCCGGTGCCGAGGCACGCCGCCTGACCGAGCGCGTGGCCTCCGCCGCCGACCCGGGCGTCGCCCTGGAGGCTGCCGTCCTCGGCCGCCCGCCGCGACCCCCGGTCCGCTACGCGGCACAGACCGCCGCGGGCCTGGCCGCCGGCGCCCGTGTGGCCGACGTCGCCGCGGCCCTCGGCGTCAGCGAGCGCCAGCTGCACCGCCGCTGCCTCGACGCCTTCGGCTACGGCCCCAAGACCCTCGCCCGGATCCTGCGCCTGCAGCGTGCCTTGCGGCTGGCCCGCGGCGGACTGCCCTTCGCCGAACTCGCCGGGCGTGCCGGTTACGCGGACCAGGCCCACCTCGCCCGGGACGTGCGCGCCCTCACCGGCGTGCCGCTGCGCCGCCTCCTGGCGCCGTGACCCCGGGGCGTGTCTCCGGCCCCTCGGGTCTCGCTCTCTCGGCGGCGTTCGCTGATTCGCCGCCGGGGGTGTACCTGGCACGGCACACCCCCGGTCTTCGGCCCGCATCGTCCGAGGAGCCCGACCATGCCGACCGCACCGCACCGCACCTGGGGGTGCCGTGGGGGGCGCCCTAGGACAGCTGCGCGTACAGGTCCACCGCGTTGCCGTCCGGGTCGCGCACGGTGGCGTACCGCATGCCCCACACCGCGTCGAAGGGCTTCAGGTGCCCCTCGTACCCGGCCGCCGTCAGCTCCGCGAACACCGCGTCCACCTCCGCCGGGTCGTCGCAGGCGAACGCCAGCGCCGTGCCGTGGCCGCCGGGCCCCGGCGGCGTCCACGCCGGGTCGAAGGACCGCACCGTCTCCCGGGTGTCCCAGGCCATCCGCAAGCCCCCCGGCAACTCGGCCTCCACGTGCGGCTCCCCCTCCACCCCCTCCGCGATCTCCAGCCCCAGGCGCCGGTAGAACGCCAGCGACGCCCCCATGTCGGCCACCACGATCTCGATCAATCCGATACGCACTGTCATGCCGCCACCGTACGCAGCCCTCCCGCACGCGGTCTTGAACGAATCGGACGCCTCCCCCTCCCGGTGCCCCGACGGGTGATGTCCGCGCGGCCGGGCCGGGACGGCCGGGCGTCCGGTTTCGGGGAAACCCATCGGTCGGGGGCGTGCGGGTGAACGGGCGGGGGCGGCCGGGCGGCCCCCGGGCGGTGTTGTCCCACTGGCGTCACGGTTGGGCAACCACCGCGCCGGAGGGGCTGGGAGCCGGGTCGGCCGAGCCGCATGATGAGTGCCGGGCGGGGATGACAGAGGGGGTACGGAGCAGTGGAATTCACGGTTGAACGAACGCTGAGACGACGCGGCCGGCGGTGGGTCACGGGAGGGGCCGCCGTGACGGCGGGAGCCGTGGTCTGGCTGGTCGTCGCTCTGGGAGGCGGCGGCAGTGTCCAGGTGCCGCTGATCCTCATGTTCCTGACGCTGGTGGCCACCTTTCGGGGCTGGCAGGACCTGCGCAAGGCGGACCGGCCGTTCCGGCTGCGGATCGACGGGTTCGGGATCACGCTGCACGACGCGGAGGTCGCGTGGGAGCAGATCGACGCCGTCTCCCTGTGGCACCTCCCCAGCACCGGTGAGGACAGCGAGAATCTGACGCCGCCGAAGCCGCGGCTGACGCTGTGGACGGTGTCCGGCGTGACGCTGCCGCGCAGGGCCGACCGCACCTGGGACGGCCGGAGCCGCTACACCCTCCTGGACTGCGAGGACCTGGACCAGTCCGTCGCCGAGATGTCGAACGCCCTCGCCGCGAACGCCGGCGACCGTTTCGAGACGGCGCCGCGCGCGGTGCGCCCGCCGATCCCGGTGAGTGTGGCGGGGCCCGAACTGAGCGTGCCGGGAGGGGAACGCGTCTTCGTCGACCCGCAGCGGTCCGGCGTCTGGGCGCTGATCTGGGCGGTGGCCGCCGTGATCTGCGCCTACTCGTTCTGGCAACTGCTCCAGGGCGACTTCATGGGCCCGGAGGCCTTCGGCGCGTTCGGGCCGCTGGGCGCCATGGGCTGCTCGTACCTCACCTTCCGCTCCTACCGCCGCTGGCGGAAGCCGCTGCGGCTGCGGATCGGCCCGAACGGGATCAGCATGCGCGAGGTGACCGAGGACGAACAGCACTTCCCCTGGCCGGAGATCGCGGCCGTCACCGTCGGCAAATCGGAGGCGACCAGCGACAAGCGGCCCTGGCTCGTGGTGTGGCCGCTGCCGGGCACCACGCCGGGCGCCAACCCCACGTACCTGGTCGACGGCCACCAGGCCTTCGCCCTGGTCCGGCTGGACCGCCTGCCCGGCGGCGCGGAGGCGGTCGTCCCGGTCCTGCGGGCGTACGCGGGGGAGCGCTACGCCGAGACGGTCTGAGCGGCCCCCGGAAAAGGAGTTGCGCGCCCGTCGGGGGGCCGGGCTATGGTTTCGCCGTCGGACCGCGAGCGATCGAGGAGGTGTTGGAGCGATGACTGTCACTGTGCCGGGCACTGCCCGCATCCAGAAGAGCGTCACCCCCACCACCTCGGCGGTCCTCGGCTGACCCTGCCCGTCCCGGCGTCCCGTACGCCCTGACGGCGCGGCGGCCGCGCGCGACCGCCCTCCCGAAGGGCTTTCCCCGTTGAAGAACGGAACCGTCCCGCAGCCGTACTCCGCGCTCGCCGCCTACGGCTGGGACTCCCTGCTCGACTCCGCCTTCGCGGCGCACGCGGAACGGGGCCTGGTCCCCGGTCGCGTGGCACGCGTCGACCGCGGACTGTGCGACGTCGTCGTCCCCGCGGCCGCCGACGGCGCGCACGTCACGCACGGCACGCAGACCGTGCGCGCCGACACCGAGGACGTCTTCACCCGCGACCCGATGCGGGTCGCCTGCACCGGCGACTGGGCCGCCGTCGACACCGCCGCGGTCACCGGACCCGCGGTACGGGCCCTGCTGCCGCGCCGCACCACCTTCGTCCGCTCCACCTCCTCCAAGCGGTCCGAGGGCCAGGTCCTGGCCGCCAACGTCGACTTCGCGGTGATCGCGGTGTCGATCGCCGCGGAACTGGACCTCGGCCGGCTGGAGCGCTTCGTGTCGCTGGCGTGGACCAGCGGCGCCCAGCCGATGGTCGTCCTCACCAAGGCCGACCTTGTCCCCGACACCACCTATCTGCTGGCCGACGCCCGGTCCGCCGCGCCGGGAGTGGACGTGCGCGTCGTGAGCGCCGCGACCGGCGACGGCGTCGCGGAGCTGGCACAGGCGCTGTCCGGCGCCACGTCCGTGCTGCTCGGGCAGTCGGGCGCGGGCAAGTCCACGCTGACCAACGCGCTGCTGGGCCGCGAGGTCCAGGAGGTGCAGGCCATTCGCGACAGCGACGGCAAGGGGCGGCACACCACGACCACCCGCGACCTGCTGCCGCTGCCCGGGGGCGGGGTGGTGATCGACACCCCGGGACTGCGCGGGGTCGGCCTGTGGGACGCCGACGCCGGGCTCACCCAGGCCTTCTCCGACATCGAGGACCTGGCCGGGCGGTGCCGTTTCCAGGACTGCTCGCACAGCGCGGAACCGGGCTGCGCGGTCCTCGCGGCGCTGGAGGACGGCTCGCTGGCGTACCGGCGGCTGGACAGCTACCGCAGGCTGCTGCGCGAGAACGCGTGGATCGCCTCCCGCACCGACGCCCGGCTGCGGGCGGAGATGCGCCGCGAGTGGAAGCAACGCTCGGCGGCGGGACGGGAGATGTACGAGCGCAAGCGCGGCGGCGGGCACCGCAAGGTGTACTGACGGCCGTGCGCGGACCCCGGTGTGCCGGTACCCCGGCCCGGTTCCCCCTGGGGAGCCGGGCCGGCGGTCATCCGGCGCCGTTGTGCCGGTGCCGGCGGCGCAGGGTCAGCGGACTGCCCTCGTGCCAGAAGGTGTAGACGATGCTGCCGAGGCCGAGCGCGACGATCACGACGCCGAGGACGATCGAGTAGACCATGGCTCCTCCAGCCCGTTCGGGACGCGTTTACCGCGCCTTTGCCTTCGCTGTCTGCCCGTGACCTTCCCGTGACCGGACCTCCTCACACGTGATGCGGGTCAACTCACAGAACTCACAGGCACCTTGACATCCCGGGCCGGGGATGGGCCGTGCCGCGCACATGCCACAGGAACGATCGCGGATGCGCACGATAGTGGCAGCGAAAATACTCAAATACTCTTCCGCGACCATCTCCCGGGAATCCCCGAGGGGTTCCGCCGGGCGCTGATAGGAATTACCCCCAGGCGCGATTGATCGTGCACGTGTACGGCATTTCGGCGCCCTGTCGGAATGCCCGCATGCGCGCAGCAAGGGGAGCGATGACCTCGGCACCGTCCGGTTCCGTGCCCACCCGGAATGCCGCCCATGAGCTGCTCGGCCGCGCGCTGGCCAGATGCCGGGACGAGAGGGCCAGCGGCGTGCTGAGAGTGCAGGGCAGCCCCGGTGGCGCCTTCCATCTGCTCGGCGGCGCGGTCGTCGCCGTGGAGAGCCCCGGCTCCCCGGGGGTGGGCACGCTGCTGCTGCGTTCCGGGCGCATCGACGAGGCCGAATGGGGAGCCGCGCAGGACGCGGCGGCCACCGGCGCCTGGCCCGGAGTCGCGTTCGCCGGCGCCGGGCGGCTCGGGAACGCCGAGTTCCAGGTGATCCACATGATGGCCGCCCAGGACGCGGTCTTCGCCGTCCTGGCCGGCCGGCTGGAGAACTGCGTCCTCGACCCGGCGCGGTCCGAGGACCCGGTGCCCGCCCTCGCACCGGCCGTCGGACGCGGCGTCGAACCCGAGGAACTGCTGGTCGAGGCGGGCCGCCGGATCGCCGCGCTGGCCTCCCTGCCCCGCCCGGTCTCCCCGGACCGCGACCGGGTGATCGCCCTCGTCGCCGCGGGCAACGACGAGACGCTGCCCGCCGCCCGGCGGGACATCCTGGAGCACGCCAACGGCCGCCGCAGCCCCAGGGACATCGCGTTCCAGCTGGGCCGGGGTGTCTATACGGTCACGGTCGAGGTCTCCCGGATGCTCGCGGAGGGTCTGGTGGAGACGGTGTCCGCGCCGGTGCCCCCCGCTGGGCCCGTGCCCCGGCCCTTCGCACCCGTTCCCGCCGCCGGACCTGCCGGCTTCCCGGAGCCGGAGCCCGACCCGGACGCGGACCCCGTTCCCGCTCAGGACCTCGGTCCCGGCCCCGATCCGTCCCCGCCGCCGTATCCGCCGGGGCCCCCGGCCGCGTGCGGTCCCGAACCCGGGCCGGCGGCCGTCACCGAGGAGGGACTGCCGCGCCGCCTCCCGGGGGCCAGCGGCATCCACGAGGCGCTGGAGGCCTCCCGGCCGCCGTCGGGCTGGAAGGGATTTCTCCGGCCGCGCGGACGGGGCCGGCCGGATTCCCCCTGACGTCAATTCACCCGGCACTGACGGCACATCATCCATTCCGCAACGAATTCAAAGAGGTGCACGTGCATGAATCATGACGCCCTGGTCGCCGAGATGCGTGCTCTGCGGGACCAGGTGGTCGGCATCACCGACACCGTCGTGGCGGGCGTCGACGGTCTGCTGATCGCCGCCGACACCGAGGACGCCATCGATCCCAACGGTCTGGCCGCGCTGGCCGCCGCCAGCCTCGGGCTGTCCCAGCGGATCGCGTCCGCGGCCCTGCGCGGCTCCCTGCGCAGGACCGTGACCAGCAGCAGCGGTGGCTACACGGCCGTCTACGCGGTGGACGACACCGCCCTGCTGATCGTCGTGGGCGACGAGGGGATGAACGTCCCCCAGCTCCACCTGGAGGCCCGGACCGCCGTCGAGCGGATCGCGGCGATCCTCCTGCAAACCGAACCAGCCCCCGAGTCCGCCGTCGAGCCCGCGCCCGACCCCGAGGGAGTCCTCGGATGACCCCCGAAGAAGGAGTGCTGTGAGCACCACCGGAAAGCGCCCGGCCACCAACATGGCCGATCAGATCATGATGCTGGTGAAGAGCCTGCGGCAGGAGGTTCCCGAGTGCCTCGCCGCCGGTGTGGTCGACATGGCGACCGGCATGCTGCTGTCCGTCGACACCGTCGACAGCCATCCCCCGGAGGTACTGGACCTGCTGGCCGCCGCGACCCTCGACCTGTTCCAGGGCCGTACGGTGGTGATGATCGAGGACGTCTTCAAGGAGCGCCGCGGGGTCACCACCGACCAGCACTACTTCCAGGAGATCCTCGTCAACAGCGAGAACCTCACTCACCTGTTCCTGCGCAACACGACCAGCGAGGACGTCGTCGCGGTCGTCGTCTGCCGTCGCTCGGTCAACGTGGGCATGCTCTTCGCCCAGGCGCGCCGTGTGATGAAGGAGCAGGGAGAGTTCTGAGCCCGGCCCGGCGGGTGCGGCGGGTCAGGCGGTGACCCGCCGCACCAGCCGGGTCGGCGTGACGACGGAGGACGGCGGCGGGCCGCCGTTGCCCTCCTCGGAGTGCCGGACCAGGCCGCGCAGCAGCAGCCGCACCATCAGCCGGCCCATCTCCTCGATCTCCTGACGGACCGTGGTCAACGGGGGGTCGGCGAGCGCGGCCACCGAGGCCATGTCGTCGAAGCCGACGACCGCCACGTCCTCCGGCACACGGCGGCCGTGGTCGCGCAGTACGCGCAGCGCACCGGTGGCCATGAGGTCGGAGGCGACGAAGACGGCGTCCAGGGCAGGGGCGCGTTCCAGGAGTTCGGCCATGGCCCGCCCGCCGCCGCCCGCCGAGAAGTCGCCCACGGCGACCAGGTGCGGGTCGGCGGCCGGCAGCACGTCGCGGTAGCCGTCGAGGCGGTCGACGGACGCCGTCTGGTCGAGTGGTCCGGTGATGGTCGCGATGCGCGCGCGCCCCAGCGAGACCAGATGGCGCACGGCCTCCCGCGCGCCGCCGCGGTTGTCGGAGTCGACGTACAAGATCCCGCTCCCGCTGTCGCCGTCCGCCCCCGGCCAGCCGGGGCGGCCGCCGAAGACGGTGGGCAGGCCGATCCGGTGGATGATGCCGGGCAGCGGGTCCTCGGCGTGCAGGGAGAAGACCAGTGCGCCGTCGACGTGACCGCCCGACAGGTAGCGGCCGACCCGGTCGTAGTCGGCCGTCCCCTCCACCAGCAGCAGGACGAGCTGCGAGTCGTGGACGGCCAGTTCCCGGCTGATGCCGAGCAACTGCTCGGCGAAGAAGGGGTCGGCGAAGACCCGGGTCTCCGGCTCGGCCACGATGACGGCGACCGCCCCCGTGCGCCGCGTGACCAGGGAACGGGCCGCCTGGTTGGGCACGTACCCCAGTTCCTCGACGGCGCGGCGGACCCTGTCGACCAGGACCTCGCGCACCCCGTTCCCGCCGTTCACCACGCGCGAGACCGTGGCCCGCGAGACGCCGGCCCGCTCGGCGACGGCTTCCAGCGTGGGGCGCGGCGTGGAGATCGGGTCGGGCAACGAGGGCTCCTCTCGGGACGGCACCAGCCTAGCCGTCCCCCCGGGAGGGCCGAGCGCTCTCCGCCCCGGATCGCGGGCCCCGGCGCCGATGTGACGGCACGTCAGCGCACCGGGAAGCCGAAGGCGTACCCCTGCTGCTTCAGCCACGGCAGGACCTGGCGCAGCGCCTCCACGGTCTCGCCGCGGTCACCGCCCGCGTCGTGGAAGAGCACGGTCGGGCCGTTCGTTATCTCGTTCTTGACGGTGCCCACGAGCGCTGCCGTGCCGGGCTGCTTGAAGTCCTCGGAGTCCACGTTCCAGCCGAGCGGGCGCATTCCGCGGGACGCGGCGAGCTGACGGCTGTACGGAGTGAAGGCGCCGCCCGGGGCGCGGTAGTAGAGCGGTGCGACGCCGCCCGACGCCTCGGTGATCATGCGCTCGGCGTCGAGGATCTCCTTGGCCTGATAGGCCCGCGACTTGGTGTTCATCGTCGTGTCGTGGGAGACGGAGTGGTCGCACAGCCGGTGCCCGGCGGCGACCACGGCCTTCACCAGGTCGGGATGCGCCTGGGCCTGCGTGCCGACCATGCAGAAGGTCGCCTTCACGCCGTTGTCCTTCAGCACCTGCAGAATCTGCGGGGTCCAGGTGGGGTCGGGACCGTCGTCGATGGTGATGTTCACCCCGCGGGGCCCCTTGTCCGAGGCGTGCGCGATGTCCATGTTGACGCGCGGGGCGGGGAGTTGCGGATCGGGGACGGAGGTCTGCCCCGGTATGGGACGGGGCTCGGCCGGGGACGCGGCAGTGGCGGAGGGCTTCGCGGACGGGCGGGTCGCGGCCGCCGCCCGGTCACCGGCGGGCCCCGCCTGGGCGGTCCACGCCGACACCGCCGCCGTCACGGAGACCACGCCGACCGCCGCCGCCAGCAGGCGCCCGTTCGTCCCCCGTATACCGCTCCACACCATGTCCGCTCCGCTCCCTGTGTCGTACGTGTCGCCGTAGTGCCCGTGCACAGGGGAGGACGGAGTCCGGGCGGTCCGGGATCCGCCTGTTACGGATCCCGGACGATTCCGCGGGGAGAAGGCGACGATCCGCGCGGCCGTCAGCCGGGGGTGCGGGCGACCCAGCCGCGTTCGTAGGCGTGCCAGCCCAGTTGGAGGCGGGTGGTGACATCGGCGATCTCCATCAGCCGCTTGACGCGGCGCTGGACCGTGCGCAGGCCGAGGTCGAGCTGCTTGGCGACGCTGGCGTCGGTGAGCCCGGCCAGCAGGAGCGAGAGGATCCGCAGGTCCACCGCGTCCGGCCCGTCGGGCGATTCCTCCTGCGCCGCGCCGCCGGGGACGAGGCGGATCGGCAGCGCCTCGCGCCACACGCTCTCGAAGAGCTCCATCAGCGAGTCCAGCAGTCCGCTGCCGTGCACGACCAGCGCGGCCGGTCCCGCCGAGTTGCGCCCCAGCGGAACCATCGCCAGGGAACGGTCCGCGACCACGAGCTTGGTCGGGACCCGGTCGACGACGCGCACCTCCTCCTCGCGGCCGAGGGCGGCGGTGATCCCGGCCATGCCGTGGGGCCCGCCGACCACCTCCCGCTCGATGACCACGCGGAAGCGCACGCCCCGTTCGACGGCACGTTCCTCGGCGGTGTTCTCCGTGCCGCTCACGACCATCGGGCTGCCCGTGACCAGGGCGCAGACCTCCTTCTCCGCGCCGAGCTGGAGCTGCGCGAAGCGGTGCGCCACCGCGCTCGCACCGGTGACGACCTCCACCAGGTCGTGCACGGACGGCTCGGCCGCCTCGGCGCGGAACTCCTGCGCGAGCACGGCGGCGGCCATCTCCGCCTGCTCCAGACCGTGCCGCCGCTGGTTCAGCAGGGCGCCGAGCGCGACGCCGGGCGGCGCGGCCACCCAGCGGCCGGAGCCGGCCGAGGACTGGGCGACCAGCCCGTGCCGCTCCAGCCGCTTCAGGACCGCGACGGTCTCCTCGTCGGACCGCCCGAGCCGGTGCGACAGGTCGACGACCTCGGCGGCCCCCAGCCCCACCAGGGCGCGGTAGGCCGCTTCCTGGGCATCGTCCAGGCCAATGGCACCGAGCACGGGCACTCCTTTCCCCGGGGGCTCCCGGAGCCTGGCCGGGAGTTCCACCGCAACGGTCACGGACAACACGCGGAAGTGGCGGGAATGAGCCATGGCGTAATCCCGCCCGCCGACATCATCCCTGTTCGAACCCCTGTCCTGGCAAGGTGTCCCCACCGGATCGTCCGGCGTGCGGCCCGAGGAGGGGGCCGGCCGCCCGTCGGACCGCCGGCCTGCCCGAAGTCTGTTTCCCGGCGCGGGTCCGCGTGGACAATAGGGGCATGAGCCAGCAGGGGGAGACCGGCCGCCACCAGGAAGACGAGTGGTGGCGGCAGTTGTACGGAAGGCCCGACCCCGGGCCCGGCGGGACCGGTGGGCAGGACGACACCCTCGACGACCGCTACACGTCCGCGGTCGGCGCACTGGGCGACGACACGGAGTCCGACCAGGGGCCGCCCGGCAGGGCCGGCCGCCCGGACGCGGCGGGGACCGAGTCCGACCCCGGCCCCCCGGACACCCTGCGGCTGCGCCGTCAGGCGCCGCCGCCCGCGGGGTCCGTGCCGCACTCCTGGCAGCAGCAGGGCCCGCCGGCGCCGGGACTGCCCCCGGGCTGGGCACCCGCGGAACCCGCGGCCGGGGAGGGCGCGCCGCCCGCTGCCCGGGTCCCGGAGGCCCGCACCGCACCCGGCATGCTCATACCGGGCCCGTCCCGCACGGAAGCCGCCGGCCCCGCCTCCGCCCCGGGCTCCGCGGGTCCTGCGGGTCCCGTGAGTTCCGCGAGTTCGGCGACCTCCGCCATCACGGTGCCCGACACCGCGTACCTCGGCGACGGCCCGCCCACCTACGCGCCCGAGCCGACCGCCTGGCCCCTCGCGGACCCCGGAGCGCTCGACGACCTCGTCCCCGACACCGTCCTGGACGGCGCCCAGTACGGCCTGCTGACGGTGCGTACGGCCGCCACGCGCGGCGACTCCGCCCGCTACCGGGGCGAACCGCGTCGCGACGCCGTGCTGACCGCGCGCTTCGGGGCGGGGGACGACGGCCTGCTGCTGTTCGCCGTCGCCACCGGTCCGCGGGCCTCCGTCGTCGCCCACCGCGCCGCCCGCGACGCCTGCCAGTGGATGGCCTCCGCCGTCGGCCGCAGCCACGCCCGCCTCGCGGAGGACATCCGTGCCTCGCGGCGCGGCTCCCTCAAGTCGGGGCTGCAGCGTCTCACCGACCGCTGCTGCGGACGGCTGCGCGCCAAGGGCGAGGAACTGGGCCTGGACCCCGCCGAGTACGACGTGAGCCTGCGCTGCCTCCTCCTGCCCGTCGACCCGGAGTGCCGCATCCGGCTGTTCTTCGGTGTCGGCGACGGCGGGCTGTTCCGCATCCGCGGCGGTGAGTGGCAGGACCTGGAGCCCCTGGGGTCGGGGGAGCCGCCCGAGCCCGAGGACGGCCCGGCGGTGGACTTCCGCTTCCGCGCCTCCGTCGCCCGCTCCGGGGACACCCTGCTGCTGTGCAGCTCCGGCCTCGCCGAACCGCTGCGCGGCGAGCCGGAACTCGTCGCGCACCTGTCGGAGCGCTGGGGCGCCGCCGAGCCACCGGGGCTCCCGGCCTTCCTCGGCGACGCCCGCACCCGCGTCAAGGGCTACGCCGACGACCGCACCGTGGTGGCCGTCTGGGACGCCTGAGACGTCGCGGGTGTCAGACGCAGCGTCAGGATCTGGAAGGGGCGCAGGCTCACCGCGACGCCGTCCCCGGCGCGCGGTGCGTCGCGCTCCGGCCGCTCCAGCAGATCCGTGACGCGTGCCCCGGCCAGGGCGAAGCCGGGCACGAGCGTGCCCGAGGCCCGGCCGCCCCGGGACTCGTACAGCCGCACCACCACGTCCCCCGAGCGGTCGTCGGCGAGCTTGACCGACTCCACCGTGATCCCCGGGTGGCCGACACGCAGCGGCGGCCGGACGGGCCCGGCCTGCGCGGCGGTACGCAGCGGCAGGTTGAGGGCGAGTCCTTCGGCGACCGCGTCGCCGACGGCGGCCCCGGGGAGCAGGGCGTAGGTGAAGCGGTGGGCGCCCTGGTCGGTCTCGGGGTCGGGGCTGTGCGGGGCGCGCAGCAGGGTCAGCCGCACCGTGGTGTCCGTACCGGAGCGGGCCGCGTCGTGGCCGTAAGTGGAGTCGTTGAGCAGGGCGATCCCGTAGCCGGGTTCCCCGACGTGCAGCCAGCGGTGGGCGCAGATCTCGAAACGGGCCGCGTCCCAGCCCGTGTTGGCGTGGGTCGGGCGGTGCACATGGCCGAACTGGATCTCCGCGGTGGAGCGATCGGCGAGCACGTCCAGCGGGAAGGCGGCCTTGAGCACCTTCTCCGACTCGTGCCAGTCGGCCTCCGTCACGACGTCCAGCCGCCCGCTGCCGGCCGTCAGCCGCAGCTCCTGGGTGATCCGGCTGGCGCCGAAGGCCCGGACGACACGGACCACGGCCCGCAGCGGGCCCCGCTCGACGAGCTCGACGGACTCGGCGTCCGTCAGATCGGTGACCTTGCGGCGGTAGTGGCGGTCGATGTCCCAGGCGTCCCACTTGTTGGGGTGGTCGGGGTGGAGCTGGAGCAGGTTGCCGCGTGCGCCCGCGGCCAGCACCTCCCGGTCCGCGGACAGGTCGCGCACCGAGGACAGCAGACCGTCAGCGTCGACGCCGATCCGCAGCAGCCCGTTGTCCAGGACGATCAGGCCGTCCTCGTGCTCGCCGGTGACCGGTGCGACGGGCGCGGACGCGCCGACCGCCGCGCCCCCCAGCGCGGGCACCTCGACGGCCGCGGCAACGCCGCCGTCCGGCAGCGGCTGCGTGACCGTACCCGGCGGCAGCGCCTCCCGGGCCTCCGCCGTGAGCTCCACGACCTCGCTTCGCGCGTACGGGGAGGCGTTGAGGACGCCCGGCGCGCGACCGCCGTCGGTGCCGGCGCCGGTGGGGGCGCCGGTGAGGGCGGTCACCGCACCCGCGACGATCCCCTCCAGTTCCTCGCGGACCTCGGCGTAGGTGTCACGGGCCTCGCGGTGCACCCAGGCGATCGAACTGCCCGGCAGGATGTCGTGGAACTGGTGGAGCAGCACCGTCTTCCACAACCGGTCCAGGTCCTCGTACGGATACGCGTACCCCTCCGGGTCCCGCAGGGCCGCCGCCGTGCACCACAACTCGGCCTCCCGCAGCAGGTGCTCGCTGCGCCGGTTGCCCTGCTTGGTCTTCGCCTGTGTGGTGTACGTGGCGCGGTGCAGCTCCAGGTACATCTCGCCGGACCAGACCGGGGCCCGGTCCCCGTACTCGCCCTCGGCGGCGGCGAAGAAGGCGGCGGGCTTCTCGATCTCCACCCGCGGCGAGCCCTCCAGGGAGCGCAGCCGGCGCGCCCGCTCCAGCATCTCCCGGGTGGGGCCGCCGCCGCCGTCGCCCCAGCCGAACGGCACCAGTGAGCGGGTGGCCCGGCCCTTCTCCGCGAAATTGCGCACCGCGTGGGCGAGTTCGCGGCCGTCGAGCTGGGAGTTGTAGGTGTCGACGGGCGGGAAGTGGGTGAACACGCGGGTGCCGTCGATCCCCTCCCACCAGAAGGTGTGGTGCGGCATCTTGTTCGACTGGTTCCAGGACAGCTTCTGGGTGAGGAACCACCGCACCCCCGCGAGCCTGGCCAGCTGCGGGAACGCCGCGGTGTAGCCGAAGGAGTCGGGCAGCCAGATCTCCTCGGTCTCCACGCCCAGTTCGTCGAGGAAGAAGCGCTTGCCGTGCACGAGCTGCCGGGCCAGCGCCTCGCCGCCGGGCATGTTGGCGTCGGACTCCACCCACATCGAGCCGACCGGTGCCCAGTTGCCGGCCCGCACCGCCTGCTGGATGCGCTGCCACACCACCGGCTGGTGCTCCTTGACCCAGGCGTACTGCTGGGCCTGGGAGCAGGCGAAGACCAGCTCGGGGTAGTCCCGGGCGAGCGCGGTGACATTGGCGAAGGTGCGCGAGGCCTTGCGCACGGTCTCGCGCAGCGGCCACAGCCAGGCCGAGTCGATGTGGGCGTGGCCGGTCGCGGAGACCCGGTGCGCGCTGGCGTGCGCGGGCCGGGACAGCGCCTCGGCGAGCTCGCCGCGGGCGGCGGCCGCGGTGCCCGCCACGTCGTGCAGGTCGAGGGCGTCGAGCGCGTCCTCCAGGGAGCGCAGGATCTCGTGCCGGCGGGGGTCGTGGAAGTCCAGTTCGTGCATGAGCCCTTCCAGGACCTCGATGTCCAGCACCAGGTGCCAGACGTCCTCGTCCAGGACGGCCAGCTCCGCGGTGTCGAAGCGGTACAGCGGCTCGCGGCCGGCCGTGCGCACGTCGCCGAGCGGGGTCGGCCGCCAGTCGCGCAGCACCGCCGGGTTCGCGGCGGCCTCCAGCAGCAGCCGGACCTGCTCGCCGCCCCGCGCCGGCGAGGCGACCGGGACATGACGGTTCAGCGGATGGACGCCCTTCACCGGCGCGCCCTCGGCGTCGTACACCAGTCCCTCGGCGACGAAGCCCGGTCCGTCGTTGCCGAAGCCGGGGTCGATCACCGCCTCCACCCGGCGTCCCGCCCACCCGGCGGGGACGGCGCCCTCCAGACGGAACCAGCTGGTCGACCAGGGCGGCCCCCAGGGCGTGCCCGGGGCGAAGGGCTCGAAGGCGCCGTCCGAGAGCGCCTTGAGCGCCTCCCCGACGGGCACGGGCTCGCCGTCCACATGCCACGCCGTCAGGGCGAGCGGCACCCGGTCGGCGTAGATCGCGGGCCTGATGAACTGGCCCATCGCCCTGGTCAGACGTCCCTCGACCAGCAGTCGGTCGTCGTGCATCTCAGCTCCTCAGGGGTCGGCTCACCGGATGGATTCCCCGTCAATGCGGCGCTGTCCCGTAACGCCCGGAAGACGGACGGGGTTTTCGGGGCATGAGAAAACTCGCGCGTCCCGGCGGACTCTCTCGGCGCAGGCTGCTCGGAGCCGCCGCCGCTCTCGCCCCTGCCACGATGGCCTCGTCGCTCTCCTTGCCCGGTACGGCCGCTGCCGCCGCTCCCGACCCCTACGCGGGGCTCGCCCAAGAGGCCGTCACCGCCTTCCGCAGCGCCTGGGACGCCTACCGGCGCCTGGCCTGGGGCCGGGACGAGCTGCGCCCCCTCAGCGGCACGGGCTCCGACTTCTTCATCCAGGGCAGCACGCTCGGCCTGACGATCATCGAGGCGCTGGACACGCTCTACCTGATGGAACTGGACGACGAACTGGCCGCGGGCGTGCAGTGGGTCAAGAACGACCTCGTGCTCGACCAGGACGCCCCTGTCCAGGTGTTCGAGACGATCATCCGGCTGGTGGGCGGCCTGCTCTCCGGGCACCTGGCCACCAGGGACCCGGTCCTGCTCGACCGCGCACGCGACCTCGCCGACCGCCTGCTGCCCGCCTTCACCCGGTCGCCGACCGGGGCCCCCTACCGTTATGTCAACCTTTCCACCGGCGCCGTGAGCGGCAAGGAGAACAACCTCGCCGAGATCGGCACCTGCATCACCGAGTTCGGCGAGCTGTCCCGGCTCACCGGAGACCGGCGCTACTACGACGCCGCGAAGAAGGCGCTGCGCGCCGTCTACGACCGCCGCTCGCGGATCGACCTGGTCGGCACGGCCCTCAACGTCGAGACCGGCGCGTGGACCGGCACCACCGCCACCCTCGACCCGCCCGTCGACTCCTTCTACGAGTACCTGTGGGACGGCTGGCAGCTGTACCGCGACCCGGACCTGCGGACCTGGTACAACACGCTCACCGCGGGCGTCTTCCGCCACCTGGCCGAGCGGCGCGACGGCCGGCTCTGGTTCCGCCAGGCGGACATGACCACCGGGCGGACCATCAGCCGCTACCAGTCGGAGCTCACCGCCTTCTACGCCGGACTGCTCGCCCAGAGCGGCCGGATCGCCGACGGGGAGGCCTACCACGACAGCTGGACCGCCGTGCTCGCCGCCCACCGCCTGCCCCCGGAGATGATCGACTACACCACCCTGCGCGCCGTCGACGCCTCCTACCCCCTGCGTCCCGAGTACGTCGACTCGTGCCTCTTCCTCTGGCTGATCACGAAGAAGGAGCGCTATCGCGCCCGGGCGCGCGACATGTTCCTGCGGCAGAAGAAGTACTGCAAGGTCCGCAACGGCTACACGGCGATCAGTGATGTGACGACGCGGCCGATGAAGCAGACGGACCTCACCCCGGCGTACTGGTTCAGCGAGAACGCCAAGTACTACTACCTCCTCTTCGCCAGGGCCCGGCGCTTCGACTACGCCTCCAACTACCTGACCACGGAGGGCAACGTGCTGCGCGGGCTGCGCTGAGCGCGCTGACCGGGCTGACCGCGCTGTCGGTGTCCCAGTCAGCCGGCGGCGACCACCTCCGCCTCGTGCCGGACCGGGAAGTTGACCGAACTGGCGATGAAGCAGAGCCGGTGGGCGTCCTCGTGCAGGGCGACGGCGGCGTCCACCATGGCGGCCGAGGCCACTTCCACCCGGGGCCGCAGCACGGCCTCGGTGAAGTGGCCGCCGCCGTCGCCGGTTTCCAGCAAGGTGGCCTCGGCGCGGTCGGTGTAGGCGGTGACGACCACTCCCGCGACGGTGCACACATGCAGGTAGGAGAGCATGTGGCACTGCGACAGGGCGGCCAGCTGGAGCTGTTCGGGATTCCAGCGGGCCGGGTCGCCGCGGAAGGCGGGGTCGGAGCTGCCCGGGATCACCGGCACCGGCAGCCCGGGCGCGGACACCTCGTGGTCCCGGCCGTAGGCGCGGTAGGCGCTCGTCCCCGAGCCCCGGTTGCCGCTCCAGACGACCTCGGTGGTGTAGGTGTGGTGCTTGCTGATGTCGGGCACGGCTACCGCGTCCTCTCGTCCGTGTCGTTCCGCTCGGAGGCGGCGCAGGTGTCCGCCACGTGCTCGCGGGCGGCCGCGTGGGCCTCCGCCGCGCGGCCCTCGACGATGGCGGCGAGCAGTCGGCGGTGCTGGGCGGCGACCTGCTCGGGGCGTTCCGGGGCGGTGAGGGAGAGTCGGGTGGAGACCTGGATCTGGTCCCACAGCCGGTCCAGCGTGCCGGCCGCCACCGGGTTCGCGGACAGGGCGGCGATGCCGCTGTGGAAGCGCCGGTTGTGCCGGACCGCCTCCTCCAGCCGCCCCGCCGCCGTCGCCTCCTCCGCCTGCGCCGAGACACGCTCCAGCGCGGTCAGTTGGGCGGGGGCCAGCTCCCCGCGCCGCTGCCGTCCGGCGGCCAGCTCGGCCGTCAGCGCCTCCAGGGCGCCGCGCACCTGGTAGGCGTGGCGCAGCGCCTCCGGCCCGAGTTCGACCACGCTCACCCCGCGCCCCGCGGAGCGCACCAGCCCGTCCGCCACCAGCGCGCGGAACGCCTCGCGCACCGGCGTACGGCTCATGGCCAGCGCCGCCGCCGTCTCCAGCTCGGTCAGGCGCTGGCCGGGGGCGTACACCCCGTCCAGGATCAGTTCCCGCAGCCGCCGATGGGCGGTGTCCGTCTGCTGCACGAGAGCCACTGTATTCATTGCATGCAATGAATACAAGAGCGGAGCGTCCGCGTCCCATGACTGGAAGTGGCCATGCCGGGGCATGCATTGCGCGTAGATGTTCGACCCCGGAAGGGCGCGAGCTGCCGGAGCGGAGCCGATGGAACGTCAGCCTGCGCAGACGGGCGACCGGGAGGTCGGGGACACCGCCGAGGCGCACCTCCTGCACCGTCCGCTCCAGCACGCCGACCTGCCGGCGGTGGCGGACGTCCGCAGGCTGCTGCGCGAGTCCTTGACGCGCTGGGGCGTCCCCGCCCTCGCCGACACCGCCGTCCTGCTCACCACCGAACTCGTCACCAACGCCCTGCGGCACACCGACCGGGGCGCCGTCCTGACCGCCACGCTGTCCACAGTGTCCACAGTGTCGACGCCCCCTGCGCCCCGACTGCGTGTTGAGGTACGGGATTTCACCACCCGCCATCCCCGGCTGCGCGCCCCCTCCACGCACGGGACCGGCGGTCGCGGTCTGCAGCTCGTGCAGTCGCTCGCCGACGCCTGGGGCGTGCGCGCCGAGGGGGACGGCTCCGGGAAGGTCGTGTGGTTCGAGCTGGACGCGACACCGTCCTGACGGAGCGTCATGTCGAGGGGGTTCCGGGAACGGCACTGCCCCGGCCGGAAGTCCCGGGCCGGGGCAGTGACATGACGCGAGGAAACACGGGTGGGATCAGCCGTACTGACGCTCCAGGTCCGCCAGCTTGCGCTCCAGGGAGTCCAGCTTGGGCAGGGCCATGGTGTCGTCCTCGGCGGTGAGGTCGATGGTGGTGCGCCTGGCCTCTTCACGGACCGGCGACAGTGCCGGACGGGAGCGCGAGGACAGTTCGGCCTTCTCCGGCTCTATGGCAGGCTCCGCGGAGGCCTGCGTGCCGGCCGGGTTGGCGCTGGGCAGCTCGTACTTGCTGCCACCGCGGTTCCAGATGCGGTGCTGCCGGTTGATGGCCTTGATGCGTGCGCGCTCCAGCCGCTCGTGCTCGCGGCGGCGCATCGCCTCCTGGTCCTTGCGGACCCGCTCGTCGCGCACCTCCTCGACCGCCTCGTCCAGGGTGCGGACGTTCTCCAGAAGCATGAGGGACCAGGCGCCGTAGGTCTCGCGCGGGGCGCGGAGCCAGCGGATCATGCGGATCTGCGGCAGCGGGCGGGAGATGAGCCCCTGCTCGCGCAGGGCCGCGCGGCGGGTCTGCTTCAGTGCCCGGTCGAAGAGGACGGCTGCGGAGAGCGACATGCCGGCGAAGAACTCCGGCGCGCCCGCGTGGTCGCCGCCGCGGGGGGCGTGCACCCAGTTGAACCAGGCCGCGGCGCCCGCGAACAGCCAGACCAGGATGCGCGAGCCGAGGGCCGCGTCACCGTGGCTGGCCTCGCGGACCGCGAGGACGGAGCAGAACATCGCGGCACCGTCGAGACCGAACGGCACCAGGTACTCCCAGCCCCCGGTCAGGCCCAGGTTCTGCTGGCCGAAGCCCACCAGGCCGTGGAAGGACAGGGCCGCGGCGACCGAGGCGCAGCCGAAGAGCAGGACGTACGAGGCCGTGCCGTACAGGGCCTCCTTCTTGCGCCGCCGCTCCTCCGAGCGCTCCCAGGAGTCGCCCTGGGCAGCCTCGTCCTTGCGGGACTTGCGGTTGCGCAGGAACACCGCCGCGGCGGCGAGGACCGCCACGCACGCGGCGCCCGAGAGCGTCCAGTCAAGCGTTATGTCCGAAAATCTCATACGCGCGATTCCTTGCGTCGCAGTACCGTCGCGCTCGGGCCGCGAGACGGCGTTCGCGCGACATCCTGGCGAACGCCTCGGACGCGTGAAGCGGTTTCGGGACAAGAGAACGCCAACGGAGTGGTGGCGTGGGGAGAGACCGACAGAATACTCGAACTGGCGAGCGTTCTTAGCCCAGTTGACCTAGTGGAGGGCTCTGGCGTGACCCCGCTCGGGCTGTCCGGCGGGCGCCGTGACGCGCGCTGCCGGGTCATGTGCGAGGTGGACTGGACAAAAGATCCAAATGAGGTGAGCCTCGCCTTGCTTCGCTTCCGGGGGCAGGGCGGGAGGTAAGTTCTCGAAGCAGGTCGTGGAGAGTGTTGCAATAGAGGGCGGCGCGCACCGACTGTAGGAGTGCGCCAGGCGCACACCGACCCGTCCGAAGGAGCCCCCGTGGAGTACGCCCCTCGAGCCGCACGGCCGGCCCAGGCGGCCGCCGCAGCGGCCCCCGGGCTGCCGCCCGGCCACGACGAGCTCGTCCGGGGCGCCCACCCGCATGCCGAGCGGCACCAGGAGGCCGGGCCTCTCCGGGGCACCGCCCCGGGCCGTGCCGAGGCGCTGCCCCGGCCGCGCCGGATGCCCGAACGGCACTCGGTGCGCGACCAGGTCCTGCGAGCACTGCGCGGTGCCCTGGTGACCGGCGAGCTGCGCCCCGGCGCCGTGTACTCGGCCCCGGCGCTCGCCGAGCGCTTCGGGGTCTCGGCCACACCCGTCCGTGAGGCCATGCAGTTGCTGGCCCGGGAAGGTGCCGTCGAGGCCCTGCCGAACAAGGGCTTCCGGGTCTTCGAGCGCAGCCGCCGGGACCGCGCGGAACTCGCCGAAGTGCGCGCGCTGCTGGAGGTGCCCGTCGTCCTGCGGCTGGCCCGCACCGTGCCGTCCTCCCGCTGGGAGCAGTTGCGGCCCCTGGCCGAGGCCACCGTCGCCGCCGCCGCGCTCGGGGACCGCGCGGCCTACGCCGAGGCCGACCGGGCCTTCCACCGCGCGCTCCTGGAGGTCTCCGGCAACCGGCAACTCGTCGCGGTCGCAGAGGAGTTGCACCGCCGCGCCCAGTGGCCCGTCGCCGAGGACCACGCCCGCGCCGGCGGTACGCCGCGCGGTATCCGGGCCGAGCTCGTCGCCGACGCCGGCGAGCACGCCGCGCTCCTGGAGGCCCTCGTCAGCGGTGACCTCCCCGTGGTCGAGGCCCTGGCCCGCGGCCACTACGGCGACTGAGGGGCCGTCCCGCACGGTCCGGGCGGCGCGCGAAAGGAAAACCCGTCACAGAAGTCCGGTGAATGTGGGGAACCTGTCAGGAACCGTTCCTGTTCCCGTGGTCCCGTACGGGAATTGTTCGCGGGCCGAAAAGCGCGCGATAGAATTCACGCGCCTGCGGACGGTCGCGGATTCGGGGCCGAGGAATGCCGGACCGACCCCGCGTCTTTCGCGCAATGGGCGGGCGTATACGGTTCGTGCATGACTCATGGATATGTTCGGCCGCTGTCCGGGCGTGTGCGGCGACGACGGAACGCACTGCTCGGTGCGGCACTGGGCGCCCTGGTGCTCGGCACCGCCGTGACCGGGTGCGCGGCCGGCAGCAGCGCGGCGGCACGCGGGGCGGGAGCGCCCTCCTCCGGGCCCGGCGCGCCCGCGTCGCCGCTCAGCGCGTCCCTGTCCCCGAGCCCGTCGGCGAACACGGCGAACCCGGCGAACACAGCCGACGCGTCGGACGCCTGGGCGAGATGGGGACTCAAGCCGCTGGCGCCGGCCCCGGAGCCGCCCGCCGTAAAGCCGGTCGAACTCACCGCGCACGGCCCGGTCCCCGTGATATCGAATGTGCCGACCAAGGAGAAGATCGTCTTCATAACGATCGACGACGGACAGGAGAAGAGTCCCGACTTCGTCCGGATGCTGGGGGACTTGAAGGTCCCCGTCACCATGTTTCTGACGAATGACGCCATCAAAAGCGACTACGGCTATTTCGCGCAGCTCCAGGGGCTGGGAAACCATGTGCAGAACCACACCCTGCACCACCCGGACATGACGCGGTTGTCGCCCGCCCGGCAGCGCGCCGAGATATGCGGGAACCAGGAAGTCCTCACCCAGCGGTACGGCACGGCCCCCCTCCTGTTCCGCCCGCCGTACGGCGCCGGAGCGTACGCGGACTCCCTCGGCGCGGCGGTGCGGCAGTGCGGTCCGCGGGCGATCGTGCTGTGGCGCGAGTCCATGCAGATCAAGCAGATGCAGTACCAGACCGCGGACAAGCGGCTGCGCCCCGGGGACATCATCCTGGCGCACTTCCGCGGACCCGCGGAGCTCAAGGGCGTCACGATGACGCACATGTTCGCCAACATGCTCCGCCACATCCGCGAACAGGGCTTCACCGTGGCCCGCCTGGAGGACTACATCCAGGCGCCGCCCGCCGCGCAGTGAGCACCCGCCCTGCCGCGCCGCGGTCCTGAACCGCGGTCGTGCATGGGCGTGCCGGCGCCTCTCGCGAGGCGCCCGCGCCTATGCGACCGCCTCGCCGTCCAGGGTCTCCGCCAGCCACACGGGTACGCCGCCGAGCAGCCGGAACAGCCGTGCGGCCTCGGCGCGCAGCCGGGCCGCCTCCGGCTCGGCCTCCACGGTCGCCAGCGAGGCCAGGGCCGGGGCGGTCCCGACGAGGTACCCGGTTTCCACCCGCAGCCGCAGCGACTCCGCGAAACCCTCCCGGGCCGCGGCGAGATCGCCGTCGCGGGCCGCGAGTCCCGCCAGACGCCCGAGGATGTGGGAGGTGAGCAGCGGGTCGCCGTGCGCCTCGGCCCCGGCCCGCGCCCGCAGGTAGGAGGCCCTGGCCGCCGTGGCGTCGTCGCCCAGCCGCTCCGCCACCAGGCCCCGCCGGTAGTCCAGCAGCGGCCGTCCGGGCGCGCCGGGCTCCAGCAGCGCGGCACTGCGCATCAGGGCCGCCCGCGCCTCGTCCGCGCGGTCCCGCGGCCCGAAGAGCGTCACGAGGTAGGCGAGGTTCCCCCGTTCGCAGGAGGCCTCGCCGCGCTCGTTGTCGGTACGGGCCAGGGCCTCCGCCGTGCGCAGCGCGTCCTCGGCCTCCGCCCAGCCGTCCAGGGTGAACAGGCACCGCTCGATCAGCAGTGCCGCCCGCCGCGTGGCGGCCTCCGGACGCTCGGCGGCGTACGGCGCCAGCAGCGCCGCGGCCTCCGTCCAGCAGCCCCGCCCGCGCAGCCGCGCCACGTCGGGGGGCGCGCCACCGCCCTCGGCCGGTCCCACCTCTGCGTCCGACATGGCGGTGTCCGCCACTTGCCCTCCCGAAGCGCGTCATCGAGCCCGTTGGGCGAAGTCCAGCACGGCACGGGGTGCCGCGCCAAGAGGGCGGACACGCATCGATCACGGCGCCCTCCGCCGCGCGCGCTCCCCGCGCCCCGCGAGGACCGGGGCGCGAGCCTCGCCGGGAGCGGCCGAATTGTTCCGCGTACCTCGGCCGACCGGCGGCGGAGCCGGCTTCACCACCTCGTGGGCCGGCTCCCGGGCCCGCCGGGGCAGCGCGGTGACTACCGGCTGCGGGTGATCGACTTGTGCTCGACGTAGCCGGTCAGGCCGACCTTGCCGTACTCGCGGCCCACCCCGCTCGCCTTGTAGCCGCCGAACGGGCCGTCGAAGCTCATCGGCGAGCCGTTGACGGTGACCGTGCCGGTGCGCAGCCGGCGGGCGACGGACAGGGCCCGCTCCGGGTCCGCCGACCAGACGCCGCCGGACAGGCCGTACTCGGAGTCGTTGGCGATGCGGACCGCGTCGTCCTCGTCCTCGTACGCGATGACCGCCAGGACCGGGCCGAAGATCTCCTCCTGGGCGATGCGCATGGAGTTGTCGACGTCGGCGAACACGGTCGGGGTGACGTAGTTGCCCTTCTCCAGGCCCTCGGGGACCTGCGGGCCGCCGGTGACCAGGCGGGCGCCCTCCTCGATGCCGAGGGTGATGTAGTCGATGACGCGCTGCTGCTGGTCGCGGCGGATCATCGGGCCGATGAACGTGTCGGGGGCGGACGGGTCGCCGACCTTCAGCGACTCCACCATCTCCTTCACCGCCGCGACGACCTCCTCGTACCGGCTGCGCGGGGCGAGGATGCGGGTCTGCAGGATGCAGGCCTCGCCGTTGTTGGCCAGCGAACCGAACCGCAGGCCCTGCGTCACGGCCGGCAGGTCCGCGTCCTCCAGGACGAGCGCGGCGGACTTGCCGCCCAGCTCCAGGCCGACGCGCTTGAGGTGCTCACCGGCGATCGAGGCGATACGCCGCCCGGCGCGCGTCGAACCGGTGAAGGAGATCTTGTCCACGCCGGGGTGCGAGACGAGGTACTCACTGGTCTCGCGGTCCGCCGGCAGCACGCTGAGCACGCCCTCGGGAAGGCCCGCCTCGTGCCACAGCTGTGCCAGCAGCATCATGCTCAGCGAGTTCTCCGGAGAGACCTTCAGCACCACGGTGTTGCCCGCCAGCAGGGCCGGCACCAGCTTGGCGGTGGCGGCGGAGAACGGGGAGTTCCACGGGATGACGGCGGCGACCACGCCGATCGCCTCGCGCCGCACGATGGTGTCGAAGGCCACCGAAGGATCGGACGGCTCGACGACCTCCTCCCAGCCGAACTCCTCGGCCGCCTTGAGGTACGCGCCGACCTGGCGGGTCAGGAACGGCTGGCCGGCCTTGGTGAACCAGCCCGCGGAGCCGTTCTCGACGGAGATCGCCGCGGCGACCTCGTCGGCACGCGCCGCGCGCAGGGCGTCGTAGCGCCGGACGATCTCCTGCCGCTCCTCGGGCGCGGTGCGCGGCCACGGCCCGTGGTCGAAGGCCTCGCGGGCCGCGGCGACCGCCGCGTCCACGTCGGCGGGCGCGGCCTGCGCCACGCTGCCCAGCAGGGACTGGTCGTGCGGGGAGAGGATGTCGAGCAGCAGGTCCGGGTCGCTGGGGGCGACCCAGGAGCCGCCGATGTAGAGCTTGTCGTGGACAGTCATGTCGTGCGGGTTCCTTCGTACGGGACGGGCAGAGGGGGAGAGGGGACCGGCCGGGCCGGTCAGGCGGTGGGGTAGCCCGTGGAGCGGCTGACCTCGGCCCACGCGCGGGCCTCGGCGAGCCGGCCCTCCTCCGAGCGGATGGCGATGTCCAGGGCGTCACCACCGAGCAGGAGCCGGCGCGGGGGCTCCTCGGCGTCGACCGCGCCGATGATCGCGCGGGCCATGCGGTCCGGGTCACCGGGCTCGTTGCCGGCGTACTCGGCGAAGCGGGCCAGCCATGCGCCCACCGTGGACGCGTAGTCGGGGGTGACCGGGCCGGACGGCTCCGCCGCGCCCGCGGCCCAGCCGGTGCGGATGCCGCCCGGCTCGACGATGGTGACCTTCACCCCGAACGGCGCCACCTCGTTGGCGAGGACCTCGGAGAAGCCCTCCACGGCGAACTTGGCCGTCTGGTAGGCACTGAGGCCGGGCGTGCCGCCGACGCGCCCGCCGATGGAGGAGATCTGGACCACGTGCCCGGACCGTTGACGGCGCATCACCGGCAGCACCGCCCGGGTCACATGGACCACCCCGTAGAGGTTGGCCTCGACCTGGGCGCGGAACTCGTCCTCGGGGAAGTCCTCGATCGAGCCGCTGGTGGCGTAACCGGCGTTGTTGACCAGCACGTCGACCGAGCCGAACCGTTCCACCGCCTTCGCCACCACGTCGCGGGACTGCGACGCGGAGGTGACGTCCAGCGCCACCGCCTCCAGCCGCTCCGGGTACCGGGCCCGCAGGGAATCCAGCGATCCGGGGGTGCGCGAGGTCACCACCACCCGGTCGCCGTCCTCCAGCGCCGCGAGGGCGAGCGCCTTGCCCAGCCCCTGCGAGCCTCCGGTGATCAGCCATGTGCGTGACATGCGCGTGCCTCTATTCCTCGGTCCATCGGTTCGTCGGTCCATCGATGCGCGCCTCTCCTGGCGGCAACTCCAACGTAGAGGGTTTTCCGTGAAACGCAACATCAATGTTGCATCTAATCGACGTGTTGCATCTCACGGCGAGTGTTTGATGGCGCAAGTGATGCCGGACGGTAGAATCGGCGGACCATGAGAGCCGACGCCGCACGCAATCTGACCGCCGTCCTCCAGGCCGGCGCCCGCCTCCTGGCCGAGGACCCGGGCACCTCCATGGCGGCCATCGCCGCCGCCGCCGGAGTCGACCGCACGACGGTCCACCGCCGCTTCGCGAACCGGGAGGCCCTGCTCAGCGCCGTCTTCCAGGCCAAGCTCGACTCCTCGGGACGCGTTCTGGACGAGGCGCGCCTGACCGAGGCCCCGGTCCAGGTGGCCCTGCACCGCTACCTCGAAGGGATCATCCCCGTCAGCCGGGAATGGCCCGTCGACACCCGGCGGATGATGCAGCAGGACCCCGAGGCCAGCGCCCGTCGCGACGAGCAGAGCGCCCGCCTCGACGCCTTCGTCCAGCGCATCGTCGACGAGGGCTTCCTGCGGCCGGACACCGACCCCGCGTGGGCGCGGGCGGTCCTCAGCGGACTCGTCGACTCCGTCGCGCACCGGTTCCCCGATGTGGACCCCCCGCGGGCCGCCGACCTCGTCGCCGCGACGTTCCTGACGGGCCTCGGCGCGGACTGACGCCCGGCCGGCGGCGGTCAGCTCATCCGCAGGGCCAGGAAGAAGTCGACCTTGTCCTCCAGCCGGGACAGGTCACGGCCCGTCAGCTGCTCGATGCGCCCGATGCGGTAGCGCAGGGTGTTGACGTGTAGGTGCAGCCGGTTCGCGCAGCGCGTCCAGGACCCGTCGCACTCCAGGAACGCCCCCAGCGTGGGGATGAGGTCCGCGCGGTGCCGCTGGTCGTAGTCCCGCAGCGGGTCCAGCAGGCGGGCGGTGAAGGCGCGGCGGACGTCATCGGGGACGAAGGGCAGCAGGAGGACGTGGGAGGCGAGCTCCTCGTGGCCCGCGACGCACACCCGGCCCGGGCGGGCTGCGGCGACGCGGCGGGCGTGGCGGGCCTCCTCCAGGGCGCCGCGCAGCCCGTCGGCGGAGTGGACGGCGGCGCTGACGCCTATGGTGAGGCGGCCGTCGCCGTCGAGGCCGTGGCTCAGGGGGGCGCGCAGCATGCCGAGCAGCCGCTGGGCGGACAGCTCGGGTGCGGGGCCCTCGGTGTCGACCGAGGAGAGCGGGACGAGGGCCAGCGCCTCGTCGCCCGCGTGGGCGACGGCGATGCGGTCGGCCGGGTCCGAGCCGACGGCGGCCGGATCGACCAGCGCCTCCTCCAGCAGCGCCTGGGCCGCGGGACCCGACGGCACGCCGCCGCCCGCCCAGTCGACGCGGGCGACCACGACCTGCCAGTGGGGGGCCGCGCCCAGCCCCGGCGCGAGGACGGGCGCGGCGACCCGCAGCCGCGCGGCGATCTCGGACGGGGGCGCGCCGGCCTGGACCAGGTCCATGACCTCGGCGGCCAGCCGCCGCCGCACCGTGCGGGAGGCGTCGCGGCGCTCGCGTTCGACGGCGATGAGCTGGGTGACGCCGTGGAGCAGGTCGAGCCGTTCGGCGGGCCACTCGCCGGCGTCGGCGTCGACGGCCAGGAACCAGTCGGACAGCAAGGTGGCCCGGACGTCGGCCGCCGGGTCGCCGCTGCGGATCGGGAAGAGGGAGTAGGGGCGCCCCGCCGCGTACGCGCGGTGCGGTGAGCGCCGCCCGGTCCGGGACGCGGCGAGGTGCTCGCCGGCCAGTTCTGCGCGGACCTGCGGGGGCAGGGGGTGGTCGGAGCCGGCGATGCGGCGCCCGGTCGTGGACAGCACCCACGCGCGCAGGTCCAGGTCACTGCCGAGCAGGTCGAGGACGGCGTCCGGGCCGCCCCCCGCCGGGCCCGAGGCCATCAGGCGGCGGTGCCGCTCGACGACGGCCGCCAGGTCGCCCGCGCGCTCGGTGGAGACCTGGCGTACGACGTGCTCGGTGATGGAGGCGAAGGAGACGTCCTCGTCCACCGCGAACAGCGGCAGGCGGTGCCGGGCGCAGGCCAGCACCAGGTCGTCGGGGACGGAGCCGAGTTCGGCCTCGCCGGCCGCGAGCCCCGTGACCCCGGCCGCGGTGAGGATGCGCACGAAGCGCTCGGAGTCGGCGGGCTCCCGGCGCCACGCCAGACCGGTCAGGACGAGCTCGCCACCGGTCAGGTAGCGGCTGGGGTCCTTCAGGTCGGTGGTCATCACCCCGCGGACGGTGCGGTCGAGCTCCTCCTCGCCGCCGAGCAGTCGCAGCCCGAGGGCATCGGTGTCCAGGAGTGCGCGCAGCCGCATCGTCGTCGCCTCGTCTCGTACGCCTCCGGCCGAGGCGGTACCAGGGTGGCGCCTGATGCATTGCGTCGGTGTTGCCACCGCGATGCCGACAGGTTTCCGGTCCGCGATTTTCGGAGGAATCTACAAGGCAAGCCTACCGACCAGCCAAGTGCTTCAGGTGTTCGGTGACTGCACCCGGACGGGTGCAGGGAAGTGTACTGAGTCACATCGCGTGAACAGGACATGAACGAGCCATTTTGTTCCCGACGAGAAGAGAGCGCCGCATGGACTTCCTGCGTCCCGCGAGCTGGGAGGAGGTGCTCGCCGCGAAGGCGGAGCATCCCTCGGCCGTGCCCATCGCGGGTGGTACCGACGTGATGGTCGAGATCAACTTCGACCACCGGCGTCCCGATGTCCTGCTCGACCTGAACCGCGTCGCCGAGCTCCACGAGTGGGAGGTGGGGGAGCGGACCGTGCGGCTGGGCGCCTGCGTCCCCTACACCCGGATCATGGAGCACCTGCGGCCGCAGCTGCCGGGCCTCGCCCTGGCCGCGCACACCGTGGGCTCCCCCCAGATCCGCAACCGCGGCAGCGTCGGCGGCAACCTCGGCGCGGCCTCCCCGGCGGGCGACGCGCACCCGGCGCTGCTGGCCGCCGGCGCCGAGGTCGAGGCCGTCTCGGTGCGCGGCACCCGCATGATCCCGGTCGAGGAGTTCTACACCGGCGTCAAGCGCAACGCGCTCGCCCCGGACGAGCTGATCCGCGCCGTCCACATCGCGAACGCCGACGGCCCCCAGCAGTTCTCCAAGGTCGGCACCCGCAACGCGATGGTCATCGCGGTCTGCGCCTTCGGCCTGGCGCTGCACCCGGAGACCCGCACGGTCCGCACCGGCATCGGGTCGGCGGCGCCCACCCCGGTCCGCGCCGTCGTCGCGGAGGAGTTCTTGAACGCGGCCCTGGAGGAAGGCGGGTTCTGGGACAACGGCCGGATCGTCCCCCCGGCCGTGGCCCGGCAGTTCGCCGAGCTGGTCGCCGCCTGCGCCAGCCCCATCGACGACGTCCGCGGCACCGCCGCCTACCGCCGGCACGCGCTGACCGTCATGGCCCGCCGCACCCTCGGCTGGACATGGCAGGAGTACCGCGATGGGACGGGAGGCACCCGATGCGCGTGACCTTCACCGTCAACGGACGCCGCCAGGAGGCAGACGACGTCTGGGAGGGCGAGAGCCTGCTCTACGTCCTGCGTGAGCGGATGGGCCTGCCCGGCTCGAAGAACGCCTGCGAGCAGGGCGAGTGCGGCTCGTGCACGGTGCGCCTGGACGGTGTCCTCGTGTGCGCCTGCCTGGTCGCCGCCGGGCAGGCGCAGGACCGGGACGTGGTGACCGTCGAGGGCCTGGCGCGGTACGCCGAGGAGCGCGACGCCCCTGCGGCGGACAACGCCCCCGGCGGCACCGGCCTGGACGCCGCCCGGCAGTGGCAGGCCCGCCCCGGCGACCCGGCCACCGCGCTGTCGCCCGTCCAGCAGGCGTTCCTCGACGCGGGCGCCGTGCAGTGCGGCTTCTGCACCCCCGGCCTGCTGGTCGCCGCCGACGAACTGCTGGAGCACAACCCCCGGCCCACCGACGCCGACATCCGCGAGGCCCTGTCGGGCAACCTGTGCCGCTGCACCGGCTACGAGAAGATCCTCGACGCGGTCCGCCTCGCGGCCGCCCGCACCGGGGCGGAGGGCTGACCGCGATGGGCGTGACCCGTACCCCGGCACCGACCACCCAGGGCAGCGAGACCAGGGGCGGTGTCGGCGAGTCCACGCTGCGCCCCGACGGACTCCTCAAGACCACCGGCGAGTTCGCCTACGCCTCCGACCTGTGGCACGAGGACATGCTGTGGGGGCACACGCTCCGCAGTCCGCACGCGCACGCCGAGATCGTCGCGATCGACATCTCCGCGGCCCTCGCCCAGCCGGGCGTGTACGCGGTCCTCACCCACGAGGACCTGCCGACCGGCGTGCGGCACTACGGGCTGGAGCTCCAGGACACCCCCGTCCTGGCCCACGGCCGCGTCCGCCACCACGGCGAGCCGGTCGCCATCGTGGCCGCCGACCACCCGGAGACGGCACGCCGCGCCGCCGCGAAGATCCGGGTCGACTACCGACCGCTGCCCGTCGTGGTGGACGAGGCCACGGCGACCGCGCCGGACGCGCCGCTCCTGCACGAGGGCCGCACCGACCACTACATCGGCCATGTCCCGCACCCCAACATCGTGCACCGGCAGCCGGTCGTCCGCGGCGACGCCGAGGCGGCGGCCCGGCGCGCCGACGTCGTCGTCACGGGCGACTACGAGGTCGGGATGCAGGACCAGGCGTTCCTCGGCCCGGAGTCGGGACTCGCCGTCCCCGCCGAGGACGGCGGTGTGGACCTCTACATCGCCACCCAGTGGCTGCACGCGGACCTGCGCCAGATCGCCCCCGTCCTCGGACTGCCGGAGGACAAGGTCCGTATGACGCTCTCCGGCGTGGGCGGCGCCTTCGGCGGGCGCGAGGACCTGTCGATGCAGATCCACGCCTGCCTGCTGGCGCTGCGCACCGGCAAGGCCGTGAAGATGGTCTACAACCGCTTCGAGTCCTTCTTCGGCCACGTCCACCGCCACCCGGCGAAGCTCCACTACGAGCACGGTGCCACCCGCGACGGCCGGCTCACCCATGTGAAGTGCCGGATCGTGCTGGACGGCGGCGCCTACGCGTCCTCCTCGCCCGCCGTCGTCGGCAACGCCGCGTCGCTCGGGGTGGGCCCGTACGTCGTCGGCGACGTGGACGTCGAGGCCATCGCGCTCTACACCAACAACCCGCCGTGCGGGGCCATGCGCGGCTTCGGCGCGGTCCAGGCGTGCTTCGCCTACGAGGCGCAGATGGACAAGCTGGCCGCCGCGCTCGGCATGGACCCGGTGGAGTTCCGGCAGCTCAACGCCATGTCCCAGGGCTCGGTCATGCCCACCGGCCAGGTGGTGGACTCCCCGGCGCCGGTCGCCGAACTCCTGCGCCGGGTCAAGGCGATGCCGATGCCGCCGAAGGCCCAGTGGGAGAGCGCCGGAGGCGCGGTCGACGTGCGCGCCCTGCCGGGCGGCCTGTCCAACACCACGCACGGCGAGGGCGTCGTACGCGGCGTCGGCTACGCGGTCGGCATCAAGAACGTCGGCTTCTCCGAGGGCTTCGACGACTACTCCACCGCCCGGGTCCGTCTGGAGGTGGTCGCCGGCGAGCCCGTCGCGACCGTGCACACCGCGATGGCCGAGGTCGGCCAGGGCGGGATCACCGTGCACGCGCAGATCGCCCGCACCGAGCTCGGCATCACCCAGGTCACCATCGACCCCGCCGACACCCGGGTCGGTTCGGCCGGTTCCACTTCGGCGTCCCGGCAGACGTACGTCACCGGAGGTGCGGTGCGGCACGCCTGCGAGGCGGTGCGCGAACGCGCCCTGGAGATGGGCCGGGCCAGGTTCGGCAGCGGGCACCCGGCGTGGGCGACCGCCGAACTGCTCCTGGAGGGCGGCAAGGTGGTCACCGACGGCGGTGAGGTGCTGGCCCCGCTCGCCGAGGTCCTCGGCGACGAGGTGATCGACATCGAACGGGAGTGGCGGCACCGCCCGACCGAGCCCTTCGACCTGCGGACCGGCCAGGGCTTCGGCCACGTCCAGTACTCCTTCGCCGCGCACCGCGCGGTCGTCGAGGTCGACACCGAACTCGGGCTGGTGAAGGTCGTCGAACTCGCCTGCGCCCAGGACGTCGGCAAGGCGATGAACCCGCTGGCGGTCGTCGGCCAGATCCAGGGCGGCACCACCCAGGGGCTGGGGCTGGCCGTCATGGAGGAGATCGTCGTCTCCGACGGGGCGAAGGTCAGGAACCCGTCCTTCACCGACTACCTGATCCCCACCATCCTCGACACACCGCCGATCCCGGTCGACGTGCTCGAACTCGCCGACCACCACGCCCCGTACGGGCTGCGCGGCGCGGGCGAGGCGCCGACCCTGTCCTCCACCCCGGCGGTCGTCGCCGCCATCCGCGCGGCGACCGGGCTGCCCCTGGAACGCGTACCGGTACGACCCGAGCACCTCACAGGTACCTGACGGAGCGTCAAGGAGCGCCTTTCATGCTGGACATCGCCGGTGAACTGCACCGCTGGGCAGGGCAGGGAAGGGCGTTCGCGGTCGCGACCGTCGTCACGGTCGGCGGCAGCGCGCCCCGGCAGCCCGGGGCGGCCCTGGCGGTCGACGCCGGGGGGACCGCCGTCGGCAGTGTGTCGGGCGGCTGCGTCGAAGGCGCCGTCTACGAGGTGTGCCGGGAGGTGCTGGAGTCCGGGGAGCCCGTGCTCCAGCACTTCGGCCCCGCGGACGACGACGCCTTCGCCGTCGGACTGACCTGCGGCGGCGCCATCGACGTCTTCGTCCAGCGGATCGCCCCGCGCGCCGAGCCGCACTACGCCGCGGCACTGGCCGGCGCGGTCGCCGGGGACGCCGTCGCCGTGGCCAGGATCGTCCGCGGCCCGGCCGCACTGCTGGGCCGGGGGCTGCTGGTGCGGCCCGGCGGAGCATACGAGGGCACGCTCGGCGACCCGTTCCTGGACCGCACGGCGGCCGCCGAGGCCCGCGCGCTGCTGACGGCGGGACGCACCGCGACCGCGCACATCGGCGCGGACGGCAGCCGCTGCGGCGAGCCGGTCACGCTGCTCGTCGAGGCCGGGGTGCCGCCGCCGCGCATGCTGGTGTTCGGCGCGGTGGACTTCGCCGCCGCCCTCGTACGGGCCGGCCGGTTCCTCGGGTACACCGTGACGGTCTGCGACGCCCGCCCGGTCTTCGCGACCGCCCGCCGCTTCCCCGACGCCGACGAGGTGGTCGTCGACTGGCCGCACCGCTACCTCGAACGGACCCCGGTCGACGGCCGCACCGCGGTGTGCGTGCTCACCCACGACGACAGGTTCGACGTCCCGCTGCTGGAGCGCTCCCTGCGCATGCCGGTCGGCTACGTGGGCGCCATGGGGTCCCGGCGCACCCACGAACAGCGCCTGGAACGGCTGCGCGCGACGGGCCTGGCGGAGGGGGAACTCGCCCGGCTGCACAGCCCCATCGGGCTCGACCTCGGCGCCCGCACCCCGGAGGAGACCGCGCTGTCCATCGCCGCCGAGATCGTCGCCCATCGGCGCGGCGGCTCCGGCGTCCCGCTCACCGGCGGGCACACCCCGATCCATCGCGACGAGCCCGCGCCCGCCGCACCGGCCGCGGGCGTCACCACTCCGGCGGCGTGACCGGCGCGAGCGCCTGCTCCGCCCAGATGACCTTGCCCGTGGCGGTGTAGCGGGTGCCCCATCGCTCGGCGAACTGGGCGACGAGGAACAGGCCCCGGCCGCCCTCGTCCGTGGTGGCCGCGTAGCGCAGGTGCGGGGCGGTGCTGCCGGCGTCGGAGACCTCGCAGATGAGCGTCCGGTCCAGGATCAGCCGGACGTGGATGGGCTCGGCCCCGTAGCGGATGGCGTTGGTGATCAGCTCGCTGAGCAGCAGTTCGGTGGTGAAGGACAGCTCCTCGAATCCCCATGCGGCCAGCCGGCGGGACACCGCCGCCCGGACACCGGCGACGGCTGCCGGGTCGCCCGGCACGTCCCATTCCGCGACGCGGCTGCCGTCCAGCACCCGGGTGCGGGCCACGAGCAGCGCGATGTCGTCGGCGGGGTCCGGCGGCAGCATCGCGTCGAGCACGTCCCGGCAGATCGCCTCGGGGTCCCGGCCCCGGCGCCCCGCCAGGACGCCGCGCAGCTGTTCCAGGCCCTCGTCGATGTCCCGCTCGCGGTCCTCGACGAGGCCGTCGGTGTACAGGACGAGGGTGCTGTCCTCGGGCAGCACGACCTCCACCGCGGAGAAGGGCATCCCGCCGAGGCCCAGTGGGGGTCCCTGGGGCAGTTCGAGGAAGTCCACCGCGCCGTCGGGGCGCACCACGGCGGGCAGCAGATGGCCCGCCCGGGCCAGGGTGCACACCGCCGAGACGGGGTCGTAGACCGCGTACAGGCAGGTGGCGCCGGAGACCGCGGTGCCGCCGGGGACACGTTCCGCCACCGCGCTCGCGTCGTCGTCCTCACCTTCGCCGGTGTCCGGGAGCGCGTCGGGCCGGTCCATGCGGCCGACCAGTTCGTCCAGGTGGCTCAGCAGCTCGTCCGGCGGCAGGTCCAGGGCGGAGAAGTTGTGCACGGCCGTGCGCAGCCGCCCCATGGTGGCTGCCGCGTGCAGGCCGTGCCCGACGACGTCCCCCACCACCAGGGCGACGCGGGCGCCCGGCAGTGGGAGCACGTCGAACCAGTCGCCGCCCACCCCGGCCTGCGCGGGCAGGTAGCGGTAGGCCGCGTCGATCGCGTTCAGCCGGGGCAGCTTCTGCGGCAGCAGGCTGCGCTGCAGGGTCTCGGCCATGGTGTGCTCGCGGGTGAACCGGCGGGCGTTGTCGATGCAGACCGCGGCGCGTGCCGCCAGCTCCTCGGCCGGCGACAGGTCGTCCTCCTCGTACGGCGGGCTCTCCTGGGAACGCCAGAAGTTGACCAGGCCGAGCAGGACGCCGCGCGCGCTCAGCGGCGCGCAGATCAGCGAGTGGATGCCGAAGGAGAGGACCTTGGCGTTGCGCTCCGGGTCCTGCCGCCGCCAGTCCGCGGAGTCCGCGAGACGCGGCTCCAGGACCGCGCGGCCGGTCGTCAGCCCGGCGGCCTGGGGACTCGACGGCCGGACCGCCACCGGGTGCCCCTCGGGGCCCAGCGGCGGGTCCGGGCGCACCCCGCCCACCGCCACCCGGCGCATCGTCACGGCCGGGCCGGGCCGCAGCGGCTCCTCACCGCGCAGCACCGGTTCCGCCAGGTCCACGGTGACGTAGTCGGCGAAGCGCGGTACGGCGACCTCGGCGAGCTCCTCGGCGGTTCGCGTGATGTCCAGCGTGGTGCCGATCGCCACGCTCGCGTCGTACAGCAGCCGCAGCCGGGTCCTGGCCGTCTCGGCACGGCCGGACAGGGCGCGCAGCTCGGTGGCGTCCCGCAAGGTGGCCACCGAGCCGGGCGGGCCGCCGTTGAGGTCCGTGGGCCGGTTGTTGAGCACCAGGAGGCGGTCGCCGGCCGGCAGTACCTCGTCCGTCACGGTCCGGCCCGAGGAGAGCAGTTCGCGGGTCCGCTCGTCCAGGCCGAGCTCGCCGACGGGCCGGCCCTCGGCGTCCGCGGGCAGCCGCAGCAGCCGCCGCGCCTCGTCGTTGGCGAGCTGGAGCCGCCCGTCCCCGTCGAGGATGAGGACGCCCTCGCGCACCGCGTGCAGCACCGCGTCGTGGTGCTCGTACATACGGGTCATCTCCAGCGGCCCGAGGCCGCCGGTCTGGCGCAGCAGCCGTCTGCCGATCAGCCAGGTGCCGCCCATGGCGAGCGCCATCGCCACGGCGGCGCTGCCCAGCAGGATGGGCAGGATGTGGTTGACCACGCCGCTGACCTTGGCGACGGTGATGCCCGCGGACACGATGCCGACGACCTTGCCCTGGGCGTCGAACACCGGCACGTTCGCCTGGATGAGCGGTCCGAGGGTGCCCGTGACGGTCTCCGTCACCACCTCGCCGCGCAGCGCGGGACCGATGTCGCCGACGAACTTCTCCCCGATCCGGTCCGGCACGGGGTGGGTGTAGCGGGTTCCCTCGGTGTCCGTCACGACGATGAAGTCCACGCCGGAGCGCTTGCGGGCCTCCTCCGCCCTCGGCTGCAGGACCGCCGAGGGGTCGGGCGACGCCAGGGCCTGGGCGACCCCGGGGGCACTGGCGAAGGCGGCGGCCACGGCCACCGAGCGGTTGCCCACCTCCTGCCGGCTGTCGTGCTTCGCCTGCACGAGCAGTTCGGCCACCGCGGCGGCGACCAGCAGGAGCACCACCACGACCTGCAGCAGGAACACCTGGCCGGCGACGCTGCGTCCGGCCAGCAGAACGCGCAGGCCCCGGGCCGGCGGTCTTCGCGAGGCCTGCTGGTCGATGGGGCCCGCCATAGGGCCATGTCTACACGCACGGAACCGATGAGGCGACCGGTACGCGGGGTACGGTCCGCGGCCGCGGCGCGTGCGCCGGACGAGTGCCCCGCGGCGTGCGCGGACAGCGGTCCGACGGCCGCGCAAACAGGTGAATTGCCGATGTTTTAGGGCGGTCATAGCGTGGACTCATGGCTATCGCAACCACGAGTCCTGTGACAGGTGAGGTCCTCAGGAGGTTCGATGAGCTGACCCCTGAGGAACTCGAGGACAAGCTCGCCCGGGCGGCGGCCGCGGCCGCCTCGTACCGGCTGACGGGCGTCGAGGAGCGGGCGGAATGGCTGCACCACGCGGCCGACCGTCTGGAGAAGGAGGTCGAGAGCGTCAGCACGATGATCACCTCGGAGATGGGCAAGACCTTCCGCGCCGCGGAGGAAGAGGTGGTCAAGTGCGTGCACGGGCTGCGGTTCTACGCCACCGAGGGGCCCGCGTTCCTGCGGGACCTGGAGTCCGACGCCGGGCGCGTGGGCGCCGCGCGGACCTTTGTGACGTACCAGCCGATCGGCGTGGTGCTCGCCGTGATGCCGTGGAACCTGCCGCTGTGGCAGGCCATGCGGTTCGCCGCGCCCGCGCTGATGGCGGGCAACGTGGGTCTGCTCAAGCACGCCTCGAACGTGCCGCAGTGCGCCCTGTACCTGGAGGAGCTCTTCCGCGACGCGGGCTTCCCCGACGACGTGTTCCAGACGCTGCTGATCTCCGCCGGCACGGTGGAGCAGGTGCTGCGCGACCCGCGGGTGGCGGCGGCGACGCTGACGGGCAGCGAGCCCGCGGGGCGGTCGGTGGCCGGCATCGCCGGTGACGAGATCAAGAAGGTGGTCCTCGAACTCGGCGGCTCCGACCCGTTCATCGTCATGCCCTCCACGAACCTGGAGCGGGCCACCGATGTCGCGGTCAAGGCGCGGTGCCTCAACAACGGGCAGTCCTGCATCAACGGCAAGCGCTTCTTCGTGCACGAGGAGATCGGCGGCGCGTTCCTCGAGATGTTCGTGGCGAAGATGGGCGCGCTGGTGGTGGGCGACCCGATGGACGCGGCCACCGACGTCGGGCCGCTGGCCACCGAGTCCGGCCGCGAGGACGTGGAGTCGTACGTCGACGACGCCGTCGCCAAGGGCGCGACGGTCCTGCTCGGCGGCGAACGCCCCGACCGGCCCGGGTGGTTCTACCCGCCGACCGTGCTGACCGGCACCACGCCGGACATGCGCATGTACCACGAGGAGGTCTTCGGCCCCGTGGCGCAGGTGTGGACGGTGCCCTCCCTGGACGAGGCCCTGCGAGAGGCCAACGGGCACCCCTACGGCCTCGGGTCGAACCTGTGGAGCGAGGACGAGGCCGAACGCGAACTGTTCGTCCGCGACGTGCAGTCGGGCATGGCCTTCATCAACGGCAACACGACCAGTTACCCCGAGATCCCCTTCGGCGGCGTCAAGCGCAGCGGTTACGGCCGCGAGCTGTCCGACCTGGGCATGCGGGAGTTCATGAACGCCAAGACCGTCTGGATCGGGCAGCACGCCTGAACCCCCGGTCGCCGGGGAGCAGTCGGCACGACCGGCCTCGCGCCGCCCTCGCGGCGCGCGGCCCGCCGAGCACAGGGAGGCCGGGCGATGAGCGACACGAACCGGACGGCGCCGTCCGGGCAGAGCGGACCCGTGGTCGCGGTGCTGGGCACGGGCACCATGGGGGAGGCCATGGCGCGCAACATCGCGGCGGCGGGGCTGGGACTGCGTGTCTGGAACCGCAACCGCGCCGTCGCCGAACCGCTGACCGACGCCGGCGCGACGGTGTGCGGTACACCGGCCGAGGCCTGCCGCGGCGCCGACGTCGTGCTGACGGCGCTCGCGAACGAGCAGGTGGTCGCCGACGTCATGGACCAGGCCCGCGACGGCCTGGCCGGCCGGCCCGTGTGGGTGCAGACGTGCACGGTCTCCCCGGACGGGGGCAGGCGCCTCGCGGCGCAGGCCGAACGGCTGGGCGTCCCGTACGTAGAGGCCCCGCTGCTCGGCACCAAGGAGCCGGCCGTGGCCGGCACCCTGACCGTCCTGGCGGCCTCCCCGCAGCGGGAGGCGCGGGAGCTGGTGCGGCCGGTGCTGGAGGCGGTGGGCTCGCGCACCGTCTGGCTCGACGAGGTGGGCCGGCCGAGCGGCCTCAAACTCGCCTACAACGCCTGGGTCCTGACCACCGTGGAGGGCATCGCCGAGTCCCTCACCCTGGCCGGCACCCTGGGCGTGGACCCGCACATGGTCATCGACGTCATCGACGGCAGCGGCCTCAACAGCCCGTACGTCCAGACCAAGGGCCCGCGGATGCTCGACGACGACCTCGACACCCCGTCGTTCCCCCTCGAAGCGGCCGCCAAGGACGCCGGGCTGATCACCGACACCGCCCGTGCCGCGGGACTGCACCTGGGGATCGCCGAGGTCGTCAGTGAACGGCTGCACCTCGCGAGCGACGACGGACTCGGCCGCGCGGACGTCGCCGCGACCTACCGGATGTCCCGCCACGCCGCGGTCTGACCGGACCGCCCTGCGAAGGAGGCGGGTGAGGAACGATGACCCGTGCCGGCATCGCCGCCGCGCGTGCGAGCACCGCGCAGCTGGCGGAGATCGTCCCCCAGGTGGACGACGCCCAGTGGGAACTGCCGTCGGCGTGCGAGGGGTGGCGCGTCATCGACGTGATGGCGCACCTCGCGGCGCTGGCCTCCGAGGCGGTGGACCCGCCACCGCCCGATCCGTCACTGCCGGCGAACCGCGAGCGCTACCACGATCTGCGTGTCGACGAACGCCGTGGACTGAGCCATGCCGACGTCCTCGCCGAGTGGCGACTCAGCACCCCCCGGCAGCTCGACCTCCTGGAAGCGGCCCAGGAACCGCCCGCGGCGGGGGAGCCCGTGGAGGTGCCCGGCCTCGGGACGTATCCGCGGCATCTCCTGGCGAACACCATGGCCTTCAACGTCTTCTGCCATCTGCGCAACGACATGCTCGCCCCGGACGGTCCCCTGCCCTTCACCCTCCCGGAGCCGGCCGACGGCGAGGTGGCGCCCGCCGTGGAGTTCATGCTCGCCGGCCTGCCGCAGATGCAGGGCCCGGAGCTGGCCGCGACGGTGACGCGGCCCCTCGTGCTCGACCTGACCGGGCCGGGGGCCACCACCGTCACCGTCCTGCCCGCCGACGGGCCGGACGGGAGGCTCACCGTGGTGCCGGGCGCCGACGCGTCCACCCGCGTCCACAGCACCGCACTGGACTTCATCGCCTGGGGCACCACCCGCACACCCTGGCGCGAGCACTGCCGCATCACGGGGGACGCGTCCGCCGCTACACCGTTCCTCGACCGCCTCGACATCGTCTAGCGGTGCACCCGAGCCGGCCGAAGGCAGGGGCGCCCGCCGGGCGCCCCTGCCTTGTCACGGAGAGCTCAGCCGCGCAGAGGCGCCAGGGCGCTGCTCCAGGCGACAACCTCGTCGATGAGCGTCGACAGGGTGGCGGCCTGGTGCTCACCCGGGGCGAACTCGGAGAAGTTGACGAAGTCGGTGAAGAGCGACAGCGCGACCTGGGTGCGCACGTCGGCCATCTTCAGCTCACCGGCGATGAGGCGCAGGTGCTCGGCGGCGCGGGCGCCACCCACGGAGCCGTAGGAGACGATGCCGAGGGCCTTGTTGTTCCACTCGGCGAACAGGTAGTCGATCGCGTTCTTCAGCACACCGGAGGTGGAGTGGTTGTACTCCGGGGTGACGAAGATGAAGCCGTCGAAGCTCGCGATCTTCTCGGCCCACTCCTTGGTGTGGGCGTTCTGGTACTGACCCATGGCCGGGGGCATGGGCTCGTCGAGGTGGGGGAGCGGGTAGTCCGCGAGGTCCACCAGCTCGAAGGTCGCGTCGCCGCCGTGGGTACGGGCCTGCTCGACGACCCAGTGGGCCACCTTCTCGCCGTTGCGGCCGGGACGGGTGCTGCCGAGGATGATGCCGATCCTGGTCATGTCGGGAATTCCTGATCTGTGCATGGGGAAATTGATCTTGAAGCTTCAAGTGAAGCCTCGCTCGAACTGTAACAGACGAACTTGAAGCTTCAAGCCTCTCCGTTAACCTGGTCCTCATGACGAAGAATCCGGACACGTCGCAGGACGAGGTGACCGCGGCGGAGCCCCGCTGGCTGCGCGGCGAGGAGCTGGCGACCTGGATGTCGATGGCCCGGGTGCTGACCCTGCTCCTGCCCGCGCTGGAACGGCGGCTGGAGCGCGACGCCGACCTGAACTGGATGGAGTACCACGTCCTGGCGAAGCTCTCCGAGCAGGAGGGCCGCACCATGCGGATGAGCGAGCTGGCCGGCCTCGCGAGCGCTTCCCTCTCGCGCCTGTCCCACGTGGTCAAGCGCCTTGAGGGGCGGGGCTACATCCGTCGTGAGACCGATCCGTGCGACGGCCGGTACACCAATGCCACCCTCACCTGCGAGGGCTTCGGCAAACTGGCCGCCTCGGCCCCCGCGCACGTCGACGCGGTCCGCGCTCTGATCTTCGACGCCCTGGAACCGGGTGAGGCCGTCCGCCTCAAGTCCGCGTTCGACCGTATCTACGCCGCCGTCGACGCGGCGGGCGACGGCTGCTGACGCTTCCGGAGGTGGAGAGGGGCGCCGCGGGTGGCTCGTGGCCGACCCGCGGCGCCCCCGGCGCTCCCTGACGGATGGTCAGGAGTTCATGGCGGCGGGCCGGCCGGCGCGCCGCGGTCGCCGTGACCGCGGCGGCGGCCTTCCTTGCACGTGAGCCGGGACGCGGAGCTCCTGGGGTGCCGGTGGGGGGACGCGCGGCTGCCGGTGGGGCGGCAGGGAGTCCGCGCGAACGGCACGGCCGGAGCCGACGCCGTCGGCGACCGTGGAACGAAGGGACGAGGCGCACACGGCGTCCCGCGGTGCTGAACTGCTGTGCTGCGTGCGGCACTTACGGTAGGGGCGACCCGGCGGCCCCTCAACGAGGGATGCCCCTCGCCCGGTTGCGCAGGGAAAACCCTCGGTCACGCACAGGCACCGGAACTGGCCGGAACCCGCCCCCCCGGCGGGCCCGGCCGAGCGGGTCAGCCCGCGCGGCGCCCCGCGGCGAGGCGGACGATGTCGACCCGCGAGCGGATGCCCAGCTTGCGGTAGACCCGGGTGAGGGTCGCCTCCACGGTCTTGACGCTGATGAACAGGGTCGCGGCGATCTCCCGGTTGGTGGCCCCCTCCAGCACCAGGGAGGCGACCTGGCGCTCCATCGTGGCCAGCCCCTCCAGCTCCGGGGGAGCGGCCGCGGGCGCCTCCGCCGCGGGACCGACATGGTCGAGCCACGGCAGGGCCTTGGCCCGCCGGAAGAGGCGGGCCGCCTCCTCCAGCGCGGCCTGGGCGGCGGAACGGTTGCGGCGTTCGGCCTCGACATGGGCGACGGCGAGCACCGCCCGCGCCTCCTCCAAGGCGTAGCCCAGCCCGGCGAGCCGCTGCCGCGCCGCGGTGAGGACGGCCACCGCGCTCTCGGCGTTGCCGCGGGCGGCCAGCAGCATGCCCTCGGCGCGCTCCAGCACGGCCAGGACGCTGTGCCGCCGCAGCCGGACGGCGTGCGTGCGCGTCGCGTCGATGACCTCCCGTGCCTCGCCGAGCGCGCCGGTGAGGACGAGTGCCTCGGCCAGGTCGCCCTGCCAGCGGCCGCGCGCGGGCTCGGTCACGCCCATCTCGCGTTCCAGTTCCCGCACCCGGCGCAGCGCCTCCACCGCGCCCTGCGGGTCCGCGCCGACCAGCCGCGCGTGCCCGAGCGCGTACAGCGCCCGCGTCATGTACGGCATGTCGCTGTCGGCCTCGGCCCGCCGCACCGCGTCCCCGGCCAGCGACAGGGCGCGCTCCACCGTGCCGCCGCCCGCTTCGGCCAGGGCGGCGATCTGGAGCGCGAAGCCCTCGCCGATGCCGATGTCCTCGGCCAGCCGCAGGCTCTCCCTGGCCAGTTCGAGGGCCGTTCCGCAGCGGCCGGAGCGCAGTTCGATCTCGGCGAGGCTGCGCACCGCGTAGACCTCGGTCTCCACCGCGCCGCGCTGGCGCGCCTCGCCGACCAGCCAGGTCAGCGCGGTGCGGGCCTCGTCCAGCCGGTCGCTCATCAGCAGGTAGCGGGACCGGATGTAGACCGGGCCGTTGTGGTTCATGGCGACGTCGGGGTCCTGCGGTTCCGCGGAGGCCAGCGCCAGGGTGGCGGCGGCGTCCGGGTGGCCCATGGTCGTCTCGTTGAGCGCCTTGAAGGAGAGCGCGAGCAGTTCGGTGCGCCGGTCGCCCGCCTCCGCGGCGAGCGCCGCCGACCGGGCGGCCTCGGCGCGGGCCCGGATCATCTGGCCGTCCACCAGGGCCCGCCAGGCCAGCTGGTAGCGCACCAGGCCCTGCAGGCGCGGGTCGTCGCCGGCGTCCGCCAAGGCCTGCGGGTAGACGTCGTCGACCTCGGACAGGGCCTGGCCGACGGAGTCGATCACCACGATCCACGCCCGTACGCGGTCCGCCGGTTCCGTCGCCACCGCGAGCACTTCACGGGCGGTGGCGCGGGCGAGTTCGGGCTCCGCGGCGGTCAGCGCGTCCTCGGCGGCCCGCAGCCGCCGCTGGTCGGCGCTGGGGACCGCACCGGCCGGCGTGTGCCGGGCCGCCAGCAGGCCCAGTTGCGCGGCCATCGACGGTGCCCCGCGCAGCCGGGCCTCGTCCGCGGCCTCGGCGAGGCTCGCCGCGACGCGCCGGTCCTTGCCGGTCGTCGCCAGTGCCAGGTGCCGGGCGCGTTCGATCGGGTCGCCGGCCGCGGCGGCCAGCGCGGCGTGCGCGCTGCGCCGGTCCTCGGGGGTGGCCTCCGCGTACAGTGCCGCGGATATCAGCGGGTGGGCGAAGCGGATGAGCCCGCTGTGGTCGTGGTCCATCTCGACCAGGCCCAGCGAGGCCGCGACCGCGGTCTCGCTCTCGGCGTTGGCCCGCCCCGCGCTGCGCAGCGTCGCGAGGGTGGGGCGCGCCCCCGCGCTGGCGATCAGGAGCGTGCGCCGGGTCTCGGCGGACAGCATCTCCAGCCGGTTGAGCACGAGCGCGCGCAACGAGGTCGGCACCGGCAGCGGCTCGCCGGGCTGCGGCGGCGTCCGGCTCTCTGCCAGGGCGCGGCCCAGCTCCAGCGCGAACAGCGGATTGCCGCCGCTGGTGACGTGGATGTCCCGGACGACCGCGCGCGGCAGCCCGGTGTGCCCGCGCGCCTCCAGGAGTTCGGACACCTCGGGGCGGGACAGCGGCGTCACGCGCAGCGTCAGCGCGTCCTGGGGGAACGCCCACGCGTAGCGGTCCTGCTGGTCCTGCGGATCGGCGTCGGTGCGCACGGCGCCGAGCACCCGGATGGGCAGGCCCGCCACACGGCGGGCCGCGAAGGCCAGCAGTTCGGCACTGGCCGGGTCCATCCACTGCAGGTCGTCCACGACGATCAGCACCGGCCCCCGCGCGGCCAGCGCACGCAGCACCGACAGCACCGCCAGCCGCAGGGCCAGGCCGTCCCGTTGCAGCGAGGACTCACCGCGGCCGGTCAGCGCCGACTCCAGCGCCGCGCGCTGCGGGCCCGGCAGGCCCTCGGACACCTCGTCGGCGACGAGCCCCAGCAGGTCGACCAGGGCGAGGAAGGGGAGATGGGACTCCGATTCCGTGGCGGAACACCGCAGCACGGCCGCGGCGCCGTCGGCGCATTCGGCCGCGAGGGTCCGCAGGACGGTGGACTTCCCGATTCCGGCCGGGCCGTACAGCAGGAGGCTGCCCCCCTCGGTCACATGCCCGCGGGCGCGCGCGAGCACATCACCTCGCCCAATCACCTGGTCAGGTCGGGGTCGGGTCGGCACGTCGAAGGCCTGCTCCACGGTCGCCGCTCCCCTCAGTGTCGTGTTCGGGACAATGTTAAGCAAAGGGCCATTGAATCCCGACAGGTCTGTGGCTGGCAGAGTTTAGTGATTGTCCGCTATACGGAATATCCCTGTGGCGCCGGATTTATATCCGGTAATGAGAGGCCAAGTCGGGAAAAAACCGGGACCGCCTCCTTCCTGACACCCTTTCAGTATCCCCCGATGCCCGGCGGTGATCCCCGTTCCCCCTCCGCCGGCCGTCGCGCGCTCCCCCCGCTCCGCGGTCCGCGCACTGAGCCATACGGGCGGGCTTGACGCACAGCGACGTGTCGTGGCGTCCTCGCGGCGTCCGGTGGCCGATCGTCGCAGAGGGAATGGTGACGGAGCGTCAGCCCCGCCCATGCCGTGGCCGCCGCCACGCCTCCAGCGGCGGTCACGGCCCCGCCACCGCCCGGGGCTCCGTACCCCCAGGTCGGTGCATCGCACGGCGGAGAGTCGTCCCGTGGCCGGCGTGGTCGGGCTCCTTGGACCGAAGGCCGGAGGAGGCCGCCGACGCGCGGCCCGGCTAGGGCAGCAGACCCGCGCGGCGGGCCGCGACCACGGCCTCGAGGCGGGTGTGCGTGCCCAGCTTGCGCATGGCGGACCGCAGGTAGCTCTTGACGGTCTCCGGGCGCACCCCCAGCCGCTCGCCCGCCGCGGCGTTGGTGTCGCCGCCGGCCACGCAGGCGAGGACGTCGATCTCGCGGGCGGACAGCGGCACCGACCGGGCGCCGGCGTCGGGCGGGGCGGCCGAGGCCAGGGACGCGGCGGCCAGCCGGCCGCAGGCGGCGAGCAGTTCCTGGCGCAGCAGGGGATCGGTGACGCGCTGGGCGAGGGCCCGCAGTTCCCCATGGGCCTCGCGGACCTCCTCCCACGCCGCCGGGTCGCCCGCCGTCGGCTGGCGGCACGTGGAGAGCAGGCGGTCCGCCTCGTCCCGCAGCACGAGCCGGTGCTCCAGTTCACGGGCCGCCTCGACGGCGGCGCTCACCGGCCGGTCGCCGAGCGCGGTCGGGTGGCGCAGCGCGCCGTACAGGACGCCGCGCACCCGGCGGCGCACGACCACCGGCACCGCGAGCACCGAGCGCAGCCCCTCGGCGGCCACGGCGCCGTCGTACTCGTGGCTGATCACCCGCGAGGCGCCGTAGTCGGTGACGGCCAGCGGCCGGCCGAGCGCGATGGTCTTGCCGCCCAGGCCGTTGCCGAGGGTGACGGCAAGCCCCTGCAAGGAACGGGTGGTGGTGCCGGACAGCTCGGATATCCGCAGCTCACGCGGGTCGGGGAGGAGTCCGCCGAAGGCGACGGGAAGCCCGCTGGCGCGCCGCATCCGCAGCAGCGCCGCCCGCAGTTCGGCCGCCTCGCCCGTTCCCGTCCCGCTACCCGGCATCTCCCCGCGCTCCTTCACCCCCGATCGGGGGTAGTGAGAGCTCTGTCGCTCACCACAGGATGCTACTGAGGGGGCAGGCAATAAGGAGGACACATGGCGGCAACCAGCCGGACAGACGAGTTCCGGTCGGCCCGGGACTTCCTGCTGCGCCACCGGGAGGACTGGAAGACGGCGTACGAGGGCTTCCGCTGGCCGCGGCCCGAGCACTTCAACTGGGCGCTCGAATGGTTCGACGTGATCGCCGAGGGCAACGACCGCCCGGCCCTGCACATCGTCGAGGAGGACGGCACCGAGACCGTCGTGTCGTTCGCCGCCATGTCCGAGCGCTCGAACCGCGTGGCCGTGCGGCTGCGCGAGTGGGGTGTGCGGGCCGGCGACCGGATCGTCGTCATGCTCGGCAACCAAGCCGAGTTGTGGGAGACCGCGCTGGCCGCCATGAAACTGCGCGCCGTGGTCATCCCCGCCACCCCCCTGCTCGGGCCGGCCGACCTGACCGACCGGGTGGAGCGCGGACAGGCCCGCCATGTGATCGTCCGCTCCGCGGACACCGCCAAGTTCGACACGGTCCCGGGGGACTACACCCGGATCGCCGTCGGCGGCGCGCCCGAGGGCTGGCTGGCGTACGAGGACACCGCGGACGCCCCGGCGGACTTCACGCCGGACGGCGAGACCCGCGCCGACGACCCGCTGATGCTCTACTTCACCTCCGGTACCACCGCCCGCCCCAAGCTCGTCGAGCACACCCACGTGTCGTACCCCGTGGGCCACCTCGCCACCATGTACTGGATCGGCCTGCGCCCCGGCGACGTCCACCTCAACATCTCCTCGCCGGGCTGGGCCAAGCACGCCTGGTCCAACCTGTTCGCGCCGTGGAGCGCCGAGGCGACCGTCTTCATCCACAACTACGCCCGCTTCGACGCGGGCCGCCTCATGGCCGAGATGGACCGGGCCGGCGTCACCAGCTTCTGCGCCCCGCCGACCGTCTGGCGCATGCTGATCCAGGCCGACCTGACCGCGCTGCGCACCCCGCCGCGCGAGGTCGTCGCCGCGGGCGAGCCGCTGAACCCCGAGGTCATTGAGCACGTGCGGCGCGCCTGGGGGCTCACCATCCGGGACGGCTTCGGCCAGACCGAGACCGCCGTGCAGGTCGCCAACCCGCCCGGCCAGCCGCTCAAGCCGGGCTCGATGGGCCGCCCGAGTCCGGGGTACGTGGTGGAGCTGGTGGACCCCGTCACCGGCAAGCCCGGCGACGAGGGCGAGATCTGCCTCGACCTGTCCGCGCGCCCGGTCGGCCTGATGACCGGCTACGCCGGGGACCCGGAGCGGACCGCCGAGGCGATGGCCGGCGGCTACTACCGCACCGGCGACATCGGCTCGCGCGACGCCGACGGCTACATCACCTACGTGGGCCGCTCGGACGACGTCTTCAAGGCCTCCGACTACAAGATCTCCCCGTTCGAGCTGGAGAGCGCCCTGCTGGAGCACGACGCCGTCGCCGAGGCGGCCGTCGTCCCCTCGCCCGATCCGCTGCGGCTGGCCGTGCCGAAGGCGTACGTCGTGCTCGCCGAGGGCTGGGAGCCGGACGCGGGGACCGCGGCCGCGCTCTTCGCGCACTCGCGGCAGGTGCTCGCCCCGTACAAGAGGGTGCGCGTGCTGGAGTTCGCCGACCTGCCCAAGACCGTCTCCGGCAAGATCCGCCGCATCGAGCTGCGGCAGCGCACCGCCGAGGGAAGCACCGGCACCGAGTACCGCGAGGAGGACCACAAGTGACCGCACCCGGCAGACCGTCGCAAGGCCAGGAGCCCGCGGAACCCTCGTACGCCTCCGGCACCGGCACCACCGCGCTGCTCGGCGACACCATCGGCCGCAACCTCGCCCGCGCCGTGGCCGCCTGGCCGGACCGCGAGGCACTGGTCGACGTGGCCGGCGGCCGCCGCTGGACGTACACGCAGTTCTCCGACGCCGTGGACGACGTGGCGCGCGGCCTGCTCGCCAAGGGCGTCGGCAAGGGCGACCGGGTCGGGATCTGGGCGGTCAACTGCCCGGAGTGGGTGCTCGTCCAGTACGCCACGGCCCGCATCGGCGCGATCATGGTGAACATCAACCCCGCGTACCGGGTGCACGAACTGGCCTACGTCCTCAACCAGGCCGGCATCGAGGTCCTGGTCTCCTCGACCGCGTACAAGGACAGCGACTACCGGGCGATGGTCGACCAGGTCCGCCCTCAGTGCCGGTCGCTGAGCGAGGTCGTGTACATCGGCGGCCCCGGCTGGGACGCGCTCGTTGCGGCAGGCGCCCATGTGCCGTACGGGCAACTGGCGGAGCGCGAGGCCGAGTTGTCCTGCGACGACCCGGTCAACATCCAGTACACCTCCGGCACGACCGGCTTCCCCAAGGGCGCGACGCTCTCGCACCACAACATCCTCAACAACGGCTTCTTCGTGGGGGAGTCGATCGCGTACACCGAACAGGACCGGGTCTGCCTGCCGGTGCCGTTCTACCACTGCTTCGGCATGGTGATGGGAAACCTCGGCGTCACCTCGCACGGCGCCTGCATCGTGATACCGGCGCCCACCTTCGACCCCGCGGCCACGCTGCGGGCGGTGGAACAGGAGCGCTGCACCTCGCTCTACGGGGTGCCGACGATGTTCATCGCCGAGCTCAACCTGCCCGGCTTCGCCGACTACGACCTGTCCTCGCTGCGCACCGGCATCATGGCCGGCTCGCCCTGCCCGGTGGAGGTCATGAAGCGGGTCGTCGCCGAGATGCACATGGCCGAGGTCTCCATCTGCTACGGGATGACCGAGACCTCGCCGGTCTCCTGCCAGACCCGGCGCGACGACGACCTGGAACGCCGTACCGGCACCGTCGGCAGGGTCCTGCCGCACATCGAGGTCAAGGTCGTCGACGCCGCCGGTGTGACCGTCCCGCGCGGTGCGGCGGGCGAACTGTGCACCCGCGGCTACTCGGTGATGCTCGGCTACTGGGACGAGCCGGAGAAGACCGCCGAGGCGATCGACGCGAGCCGCTGGATGCACACCGGCGACCTGGCGGTCATGCGCGAGGACGGCTACCTGCAGATCGTCGGCCGCATCAAGGACATGATCATCCGCGGCGGGGAGAACGTCTACCCGCGGGAGATCGAGGAGTTCCTGTACGGGCACCCCAGCATCGCCGACGTCCAGGTGGTCGGCGTCCCCGACGAGCGCTACGGCGAGGAGATCCTCGCCTGCGTCATCCTCAAGGACCCGGCCGCGACGCTCACCGTCCAGGACCTCGCCGACTACTGCCGCGGCCGGCTGGCGCACTACAAGGTGCCCCGCCACCTGCGGCTCATGGAGTCCTTCCCGATGACGGTGAGCGGCAAGGTGCGCAAGATCGAACTGCGGGAGTCCTTCAGCCCGCGGTGACGGCTTCGGCGGCCGCCGCGATCCGCAGGGCCACCTCGTGCGGTGGCACGCCGGTGGTGTCCAGCACGGTGCCCGCCTCGCGCAGCCACGGCAGGGCCGCCTCGTACGCCGCGAGGTGGTCCAGCCGCCACTGCCGTGCGCCGGTCTCGACGGTGTCCTCCTCGATGCGCCGCGCCAGGGTGGCGCTGTCGGTGTGCAGCACGAAGTGCCGTACGGGCAGGCCGTGCCGGGCCAGGCCGTCGCGGAGCTCTGCCCAGTAGGCCGCCACGAGCACGGTCTGCGGCACGATCAGCGGACCGCCGAGGAAGCGCCGCACCTGCGCGATCGACTCCACGGCCAGCGCGCGCCACGGCGGCCACTCCTGGAAGTCGCGCACGGGCGCGGCCTGCGCCAGTACGTGCCGGAGCATGAAGCCGACGTGCTCGGTGTCGAAGACGTGCGCCCCCGGCAGCATGCGGCCCAACTCCGCGGCGGTGGTGGTCTTGCCGGCGCCGAAGGTCCCGTTCAGCCAGATGATCCCGTCCACCGGGACATCATGTCAGGGCCCGCGGGCGCCACCTCGTGCGTCAGCAGCTGCCGAGGACGCGACGACGTCGTACGTGTCCGGCTCGCCGGGCCAGGCGCCCGCGTCGACCGTGAGCGTCCACCCCCGCTTGGCGAAGGTGACGGACGCGACCGCGGCGTCACCTGCCGTCGCCCACAGCGCGGCGGCCGCGATCGCGACGACCGCCGCCCGTCTCGTCCCGCGCACGTGTGGCCTCCGGAGTGCCTCAGACGCTGGTGTCGTCCGGGACGGAGCCGCCTGCGTTCGGGCCCAGGCACAGGACGTACCGGGTGGACCCGTGCTGCTCGGCGTAGGCGGCCACGCTGCTGGGGTACTCGACGAGGCAGCGGCTGGTGCTGTCGGAGTCGTCGATACGGCCGACGACCTTGTATCGGGCGTCGGGGGAAGCGCAGTCGACGACCGAGACATCGGGGTAGAACCCGTCGCCGCTGCTGCGCACGCAGTCGCCGACGGATGCGAACTCGGGGTCGTCGTGGAGGAGGAACCAGAGTCCCCCGACGATCGCGACCGGCAGCAGCAGGCCGAGGGCGACCGGACGCAGGAAGAGGGGCCTGCCGGGGTCGGCGGGCCTGCGCGGGGCGCCGGCGACGGGTTCGCCGAGCCGCTTGACCTTCACCCACTGCCTGAGGTTGAGCAGCATGACGATGGGGTTGATGATCATCGACGGCGCGCCCCACCAGCCCTGCACCAGGCTGTCGCCGGTCATCTTGCGGTGCGCGGCGAGGCCGCAGGACCGGCAGAAAAAGCCCTTGAGCCGCAGTCGCCGCATGAGGACGACCATGCCCTGGTGTCCGCGGAAGGTGGCGGCCGCCGCGGGCACCGAGCCGCAGAAGCTGCACGAGGGGCCGTACCCCGGTATGTCCATGCTCATCGACTGCTGCGGCAGGAAGGGCCACTGCGGCGGGTAGAGCGACGGGGGCCGCTGCGCGGCGGGCTGCGGCTGGACCTGCGGCTCGGCCTGCGGCGCGGGCTGTGGCGCGGGAGCAGGCGGCGTCGGTGCGGTCACGGAGGTCCCCCCCGGGATCTGTGGTGCTGAGGTGCGGTGCTGATGCGCAGATGGAGCCCCCGCACCCTACTGGTCCGTACATGTGTTCCACCACGAGTTTCGGCAGCATCCGCACGCCCTCTTCTTGACCGGTGCGCGCGGCACGCCCTATGTTCGATGCAGTTCCACATAACAAAAATAAATTTCCGCATGGCGGAAAAACGGACCTCAGCGTGACTGGGACGCGACACCTGGACCGCCGGACGACGCAGGAGTGAGCGAATGCCTCGAATGACCGCCGCCCGAGCGGCAGTGGAGATCCTCAAGCGGGAGGGCGTCGACACCGCGTTCGGCGTGCCCGGTGCCGCGATCAACCCCTTCTACGCGGCCCTCAAGGCCTCCGGCGGCATCACCCACACGCTCGCCCGCCACGTCGAGGGGGCCTCCCACATGGCGGAGGGCTACACGCGCACCGCCCCGGGGAACATCGGCGTGTGCATCGGCACCTCGGGTCCGGCGGGCACCGACATGATCACCGGCCTCTACTCGGCCATCGGCGACTCGATCCCGATCCTGTGCATCACCGGGCAGGCGCCCACCGCGGTGATCCACAAGGAGGACTTCCAGGCCGTCGACATCGCCTCCATCGCCGCGCCCGTCACCAAGGCCGCGACCACCGTGCTGGAGGCCGCGCAGGTCCCCGGTGTCTTCCAGAAGGCCTTCCACCTCATGCGGTCCGGCCGGCCGGGCCCGGTCCTGATCGACCTGCCGGTGGACGTCCAGCTCACCGAGATCGAGTTCGACCCCGAGACGTACGAGCCGCTGCCGGTCTGGAAGCCCGCCGCCACCCGGCGGCAGATCGAGAAGGCGCTGGCCATGCTGAACGCGGCCGAGCGCCCGCTGATCGTCGCGGGCGGAGGGGTCATCAACGCCGACGCCTCCGCCCTGCTGGTGGAGTTCGCCGAACTGACCGGCACACCGGTCGTGCCGACCCTGATGGGCTGGGGCGCCATCGCGGACGACCACCCGCTGAACGCGGGCATGGTGGGCCTGCAGACCTCGCACCGCTACGGCAACGCGACGTTCCTGGAGTCCGACTTCGTGCTCGGCATCGGCAACCGCTGGGCCAACCGCCACACCGGCCGCATCGACATCTACACCGCGGGCCGCACCTTCGTGCACGTCGACATCGAGCCCACCCAGATCGGCAAGATCTTCGCCCCCGACTACGGCATCACCTCCGACGCCGGGGCCGCGCTCGCGCTCTTCGTCGAGGTCGCCCGCGAGCTGAAGGAGGCGGGGCGGCTGCCGGACCGCGGCGCCTGGGCGGAATCCGCGCGCGAGCGCAAGGCCACGCTGCACCGCCGCACCCACTTCGACGACGTCCCGATGAAGCCGCAGCGGGTGTACGAGGAGATGAACAAGGCCTTCGGCCCGGAGACCCGGTACGTCTCCACCATCGGGCTCTCCCAGATCGCCGGCGCCCAGATGCTGCACGTCTACCGGCCGCGGCACTGGATCAACTGCGGCCAGGCCGGCCCGCTCGGCTGGACCGTCCCCGCGGCGCTCGGCGTGGCCAAGGCCGACCCGGAGGCGTCCGTGGTCGCGCTGTCCGGCGACTACGACTTCCAGTTCATGATCGAGGAACTCGCGGTCGGCGCGCAGCACCGCATCCCGTACGTGCACGTCCTGGTCAACAACGCCTACCTGGGCCTGATCCGCCAGGCGCAGCGCGCCTTCGACATCGACTTCGAGGTCAACCTGGAGTTCGAGAACGTCAACTCGCCCGAACTGGGCGTCTACGGCGTCGACCATGTCAAGGTCGCCGAGGGCCTGGGCTGCAAGGCCCTGCGGGTCACCGACCCGGCGGAGTTGGGCGCCGCCTTCGAACTGGCGAAGAAGCTCGCCGCCGAGCACCGGGTGCCGGTGGTGGTCGAGGCGATCCTGGAGCGCGTCACCAACATCGCGATGAGCGTCACCAACGACATCGGCAACGTGGTGGAGTTCGAGGAACTGGCCACCGAGCCCGGCCACGCGCCCACCGAGATCCTGCCGCTCGCCGGCGCCTGACCCGTCCGCCGCCGCATGGCTCCGGCCGCCGCGTCCCCGCCTCGGCGGGCGCGGCGGCCGGCGTCACTCCGCGCGGGCGGGGGGCCCGCTCAGAGCGGGCCGAAGAGCCAGTTGCCGGGGGCCGCGGGATCGGTGCCGGTGTAGTACGCCCGGATCGCCGTCACGAGCTCGGCGGTGCTCACCAGGCCGTCGCCGTCGGTGTCGAGGCGGTCGAAGGCGGTGACGACCGCGGAGGCCGGGGTGCTGAAGGCGCGTTGCAGGATCTCGAACTCGCCCCGCCGGACCCGCCCGTCGCCGTCGGTGTCGCAGAGGTGGACGACCGCCTCGGCGGCGGGATGGAAGACGGGGTCGAAGGCCGGGCCCTCGATGAAGGCCCGGGTCATGCCGTGGCGGTACTCGGCGGAGGACAGCCGCCCGTCGCGGTCGCCGTCGGCGTAGGCCGCGAGCTCCGCCCAGACGGCGTCGAGGCGCACCACGACCGGCCTGCCCTTGGGCGAGGTGGGGGACTGGCCGAAGCCGTGAATCAGCCGCGCGCCGACGTCCTGCAAGTCGGCGCGCTCGGCATACCCGTTGCCGTCCGTGTCCAGGCGGCGGAAGGATATGTCGAGCTTGCGCTTCAAGAGGGCGGTAGACATCGCTGCGTCCTGACGTAGTCCTGGGGTCTCCTGGAGTCGGGAGAGGGGAACTTCTCGATGTTCCCCCGGGAGCGCCGCTCGCGCGACCCGAGTGGCCACACAGGGTGAGGCCGGGGGCAGAGCGGGCGGGGTGCGCCGTGCGCCGTCCTCAGGGCCGCGCGCGGGGGCCGGTGCGGATGAGGGCGTCCGCTGCGTCGTTCACCGGCTGCGGGGTGCCGGTGAGGTCCATGACGAAGAGCGGCACACCGAGCTGGTCGGCGCGCAGCCGGGCGTCGTGCGCGTAGCCGGCCAGTGAGAAGAAGGCGCCGGAGGCGTCCTCGTTGAGGCAGTTCAGCCAGAGGGTCTCCACGTCCCGCAGCACGCTCGGCCGGGTCGTCGGGTCCACCTGGGCGACGACCCCGTCGCCGCGCAGGTCGATGCCGTTGGCGGCGTGCTCCGAGGCGATCCGCACCCCGCCGAAGCCGAGCCACTTCAGGTACTGCGCGGCGGCGGTCAGCGCGTCCCGCGCGGTGCGGATGGTCACCGGCCGGAACGGGGCCCGGTGCCCCGGCGCCGTCGGCGCCGCACCGGCGGGGTGCTCGACGGCGGCGGGCCGGGCCGGCGGCGTGCGCAGCGCCCGCGTGTCCACCGGCAGCCGGACCACCGCCCCGCACTCGCAGCCGAGTTCGGGCTGCGGCCACTGGTCCTCGCGGTGGCAGTCGGGGCAGCGCATGCCCACCCAGGAGTCGGACCAGGAGCGGTGGCGGATCAGCAGCGGGATGCCGCCGCGCAGCAGCGGCAGCGTGAGGGGCGTGCCACAGGCACAGGGGAACACGGGGGCGGTGTACGTGTGCTCCCGGCGGCAGGCCGGGCAGCGCACGGGCACACTCTCGGCCATGGTTCGGGACTCCAGGGCGGGTGCTTACCGGGCGGCGGACGTACCCTCCATGTTCTCCTACGGGACGCCGCTCCCGCAGCTCTCCTGCGCTCCCGCGCGCGCCGGTTGACCCGCGCACAGGTGTCCGCGCCGCCAGGACCAACCCCTCAGAAGTTCATGGCGGCGCGGACGGTCGTGATCCTCCCGGGCCGGGGGAGGGGTTCCGGGCGGCGGCGTCCGTCGGGCGCGACAGGACAGAAACGGACGCCACCGCCCGGAAGCGGGGGTCAGCCGGTGACCGGCAGACCGGACAGGCGCTCCACCCCGCGCAGCAGGGCGGAGTGGTCGAGGCCGCCGTCGCCCTGGGCGCGCAGCGCGGCCACGAGACCGGCGACGACGGAGCCGACGGGCAGGGCGGCGCCGACCGCGCGGGCGGCATCGGTGACGATGCCCATGTCCTTGTGGTGGAGGTCGATGCGGAAGCCGGGGGCGAACTCGCGGTGCAGGAAGTTCTGCTTCTTGCGGTTCAGCACGGTGGAACCGGCCAGGCCGCCGCCGAGCACTTCCAGGGCCGTGCCCAGGTCGACGCCCGACTTCTCCAGGAAGACCACGGCCTCGGCGCAGGCCTGGATGTTGACGGCGACGATCAGCTGGTTGGCCGCCTTCACCGTCTGGCCGGCGCCGTGCGGGCCGCACAGCACGACCGTCCTGCCGAGGGCGTCGAACAGGGGGCGCGCCTCGTCGAAGTCGGCCTGAGCGCCGCCCACCATGATGGACAGCACCGCCTCGATCGCGCCTGCCTCGCCGCCGGAGACCGGGGCGTCCAGGACGCGGATGCCCTTGGCCGCCGCGGCGTTGGCCAGGTCGACGGAGGTCTGCGGCGTGATCGACGACATGTCGACCAGCAGGGCGCCCGACTTCGCGTGCGCGAGGATGCCGTCCTCGCCGTACGCGATTGCCTCGACCTGCGGGGAGGCCGGGACCATCGTGACGATGACGTCGGCGTCCCCGACGGCCTCGGCGATCGAGCCCGCGGCGGTGCCGCCGGCGGCCGCGAGGCGGTCGAGCTTGTCCTGCTCGAGGGTGTAACCGGTGACGGAGTAACCGGCCTTGAGCAGGTTCTCCGCCATCGGGGAGCCCATGATGCCGAGGCCGATCCAGGCCACCTGGGGGAGGCCGGTAGGGGAGGAGGAGGCGGCCTGGGGCGTGGTGGTCATGGTGTCCTCTCGGGTTGCTGGGCGGCGTCGGCGAGCCAGCCGAAGGAGGCGGCGCTCCCCTCCGGTCCCGGCTTGTACTCCAGGCCGATCCAGCCGTCGTAGCCCGCCGTGCGCAGGCGGTCGACGAGGCCGGCCAGGGGCAGCGAGCCCGTTCCGGGGGCGCCGCGGCCGGGGTTGTCGGCGATCTGGACGTGGCCGGTGCGGTCGGCGTAGGCGTCGATCACGGCCGGCAGGTCCTCGCCGTTCATCGACAGGTGGTAGAGGTCGAGCAGGAATTGGGCGTTGCCGAGGCCGGTCTCCGCGTTGACCTTGTCGACGACCTCGACGGCAGCGGGCGCGCTGACCAGCGGATAGCGCGGCGACTCCGGGGCGTTGAGGGCCTCGACGAGCAGGGTGGCGCCGACCCGGTGGGCGGCGTGCGCGGCCCGCACCAGGTTCTCCAGGGCGAGTTCGTCCTGCGCCTCGGCGCCGGCGCCGTCGACCCGGTTGCCGTAGAGGGCGTTGAGGGCCGTGCAGCCGACCGAGCGCGCGAAGTCGGCGGCGATGTCGATGTTGGCGCGGAAGCGCGCGGACTCCTCGCCGGGCACGGACAGCGCGCCGCGGTCGGGCCCGGGCAGCTGCCCCGCGTAGAAGTTCAGCCCCACGAGCCGGGTGCCCGCGTGCTCCAGGGCGGAGCGCAGTTCGTCGAGGCGTGCCTTCGGCGGGGTGGGTGCGTCCGGCCACGGCCACCACAGCTCCACGGCCTCGAAGCCCGCGGCCGCGGCGGCGGCCGGGCGCTCCAGGAGCGGGAGTTCGGTGAAGAGGATCGAGAGGTTCACATCGCAGCGCGTGGAGTCGAAGCCCATCCCGTGCGCCCCTTCCGTCCGGTGTTCCGTCCGGTGCGTCGTCATCCCTGACTTCCGCGATACGGAATCTGTTTTCTACTTAACGGAAGACTGGATCACCTGGCCGGGGACTGTCAAGAGGGATGTCCCCGAAAGCCGCTGACCGGCTAGGTTGAAGAGGTGCGTCTGAGACTGGAATTCACCACCGAGCCCTTCGACCTCGACGTGCTGCCGGAGCACGCCGCGGTGGCCCGGGACGTCATCGGCTCGGCCGCACTGGAGAAGGTCGACGTCGGGCCGTTCGGCAACACGGCCGAGGGCAGCGCCGACCAGGTGGTCGACGCCGTCGGCGATCTGCTGCGGCGCACCCTGGACGCGGGGGCCACCCGGGTGTCGCTGCAGATCAGCGTCATCGGTCATGGGGCGGCGGATCGATGACCGCGCCCGGCGGGCAACCGCACCCGTTCAGCGCGGCCATCACGCCGCTCGTCGCCGCGATGGGCGCGCGGATGCTGCCGCCCGGCGAGGCGCGCGGCGACGACGTCGTGCTGAGCTGGGAGGGTGAGGCGGTCGTCGCCGTACGCCTGCCGCACCTGGCCGACTCCCTCGACCACCTCCTGGCGGACCTGGAGCGCCGGCACGGCAGGGCGCTGGCCGAACTCGGCCGCAAGGAGAAGCAGACGGTCGTGCGCATCCTGGAGGAACGCGGCGCGTTCTCCGTGCGGCACGGGGTGGAGACCGTCGCCTCGGCCCTCGGGGTGAGCCGCTTCACCGTCTACAACTACCTGAACCGGGAGAACGCGGCGAAGGAGCGCGAGTAGCCGCGGTCCGCAGTCCGCAGTCCGTCGCCCGTCCGGCCGTGTCGCGGCCGCCACGGGGCAGGGCTCTTTTCAACAAAGTGTTGACGTCGGTCGGGCGCGCTCCTAGCGTGCTGGTGTGACCTCCCGTCCCTCCCCGGGCCTGGCCCGGTTCAACGCCGCCGGCGCGGCGGAGGCGGCCGCCCTGCTGCGCGAGGTGTGCGCCAGCCGCTCCTGGGGCGCGGACGTGGCCGCCGGCCGCCCCTACGCGAGCGCCGAGGCGCTGCTCGCCGCCGGCGACACGGCGACGGCCCGACTGGGCGCGGACGCATTGGCCGAGGCGATGGCCGGGCACCCGCCGATCGGCCGGCCGAAGCCCGGCGACCCCGTCTCCGCCCGCGAGCAGAGCGGCGTGCCGGACTCCCTGCGCGCACGGCTGCTGGAGCTGAACCTCGCCTACCAGGAGCGGCACGGCCACGTCTTCCTCATCTGCGCCACCGGCCGCACGGGCGACGAGATGCTGGCCGCCCTGGCCGAGCGGATCGGGAACGACGCCGCCACCGAGCGCGGGGTCGTCCGCGCCGAGCTGGGAAAGATCAACCGCATCCGGCTCGCCCGGCTCGTCGCGCCCTTCGAGGAGGACCCCTCATGACGTCCGTGTCCACCCACGTCCTGGACACCAGCGCCGGCCGTCCCGCCGCGGACATCGCCGTCCACCTGGCGGTCCGCGCCGCCGGCGACGCCCCCTGGGTGCCGCACGGCGCCTCGGCGACGGACGCCGACGGCCGCTGCAAGGACCTGCCCGCCCTGCCCGGCGGCACGGCACACGCCCGCCTGGAGTTCGCCACCGGGCCGTACCTCGCCCGCACCGGCGCCGGGGACGGCGGGGCGTTCTTCCCGGAGGTGGCGGTCGTCCTCGCCGTGGAGCCGGGCGAGCACTACCACGTACCGCTGCTGCTCAACCCGTTCGGCTACTCCGTATACCGAGGGAGCTAGCACCTACATGTCGCCCACCCGCCTCGGCCAGAACCAGTACGGCAAAGCGGAGACCCGCGTCGTCCGGGTCACCCGCGAGGGCCGCACCCACCACATCAAGGACCTCAACGTCTCCGTCGCGCTGTCCGGCGCGATGGACGAGGTCCACTACTCCGGCAGCAACGTCGGCGTCCTGCCCACCGACACCACCAAGAACACGGTGTTCGCGTTCGCCCAGCAGTACGGGATCGCGTCCGCCGAGCAGTTCGGCATCCTGCTCGCCCGGCACTTTGTCACCAGTCAGGACTCGATCGGGCGGGCCAGGATCCGCATCGAGGAGTACGCCTGGGAACGCCTCACCGAGCAGCACTCGTTCGTCCGCAAGGGCCAGGAGACCCGCACCGCCGAGGTGACCTACGACGGCGCCGGCTGGCAGGTCGTCTCCGGGCTGAAGGACCTCGTCGTCATGAACTCCACCGACTCGGAGTTCTGGGGCTTCGTCAAGGACCGGTACACCACGCTCCGGGAGACCCGCGACCGCGTGCTCGCCACCGAGGTCAGCGCCCGCTGGCGGTTCAACTGGACCCGCGACGAGGACCCGGCCCCCCAGTGGGACGAGTCGTACGCGCAGGCCCGCCGCCATCTGCTGGAGGCCTTCGCCGGCACCTACTCACTGTCCCTGCAGCAGACGCTGTACGCGATGGGGGAGCGGGTCGTCGAGCACCGGCCGGAGATCGACGAGGTGCGGCTGTCGCTCCCCAACAAGCACCACTTCCCGGTCGACCTCGAACCGTTCGGCCTGAAGAACGACACCCCCGACAGCGCGGTGTACTTCGCCGCCGACCGCCCCTACGGCCTCATCGAAGGCACGGTCCTGCGCGAAGGGGCAGAGCCCCGTATCCCGGTGACGGACTGAGAGGCCCGACATGACCGCCGCAGTGCAGCGCACCGTCATCGAGAACTGCGCCGTCGCCACCGTCGACGCGCACGACACCGAGTACGCCGACGGCCATCTCGTCGTCGCCGGCAACCGCATCGAGTCCGTCGGCCCGGGCCGCGCCCCCGCCGGGCTGGAGGGCGTCGTCCGCAGGGTCGACGGCACCGGCCATCTGCTCACCCCGGGCCTGGTCAACACCCACCACCACTTCTACCAGTGGCTCACCCGGGGCCTGGCCACCGACCACCACCTCTTCGACTGGCTCGTCGCCCTCTACCCCACCTGGGCACGGATCGACGAGCGGATGACCCACGCGGCCGCCCAGGGCTCCCTCGCGATGATGGCGCGCGGCGGCGTCACCACCGCCATGGACCACCATTACGTCTTCCCGCGCGGCACGGGCGACCTGTCCGGCTCCATCATCTCGGCCGCCGCCGCCATGGGCGTGCGCTTCACCCTCGCCCGCGGCTCCATGGACCGGGGCGCGTCCGACGGCGGACTGCCGCCGGACTTCGCCGTCGAGACCCTGGACGGCGCGCTCGCCGCGACCGGGGCGACGATCGACGAGCACCACGACGCCTCCTTCGACGCCATGACACGGATCGCCGTCGCGCCCTGCTCCCCCTTCTCGGTCTCCACCGAACTGCTGCGCCAGGGCGCCGAACTGGCCCGGCGCAAGGGCGTGCGCCTGCACACCCACGGCAGCGAGACCGTGGAGGAGGAGCAGTTCTGCAAGGAACTGTTCGGCATGGGGCCGACGGACTACTTCGAGTCCACCGGCTGGCTCGGCGAGGACGTCTGGATGGCGCACTGCGTCCACATGAACGACGCCGACATCGCCGCCTTCGCCCGCACGCGGACCGGCGTCGCGCACTGCCCCTCCTCCAACGCCCGCCTCGCCGCGGGCATCGCCCGCGTCCCCGACCTGCTCGCGGCCGGCGTCCCCGTGGGGCTGGGCGTGGACGGCACCGCCTCCAACGAATCGGGCGAACTGCACACCGAGTTGCGCAACGCCCTGCTCGTCAACCGCCTCGGGCCGCACCGCGAGGCCGCACTGACAACCCGTCAGGCCCTGCGGCTGGGCACCTACGGCGGGGCCCAGGTCCTCGGCCGGGCCCAGGAGATCGGCTCGCTGGAACCGGGCAAGCTCGCCGACCTCGTCCTGTGGCGGATGGACACCCTCGCCCACGCCTCGATCGCCGACCCGGTCGCCGCCCTGGTCCTCGGGGCCGCGGCCCCCGTCACCCTCTCGCTGGTGAACGGCCTCCCGGTGGTGGAGGACGGCCGGCTGGTCACCGCCGACGAGGACGCCATCGCCCGCACCACCCGCGCCGAGGCCCTGCGCCTCGCCCGCATCGCGGGCCTTGCCGGCTGACCCGCGGGACCCCGGCGGGAATCGGGTGGAGCCGTTCGTACGGGCTCTGTTACGGTCCGGGGGCCGGCCGCGGGACTCCGGTGCGACTTCCGGAACCTGCCTATGAAGCAATGATTCGCTGCTCGTGCCCCCATTCCCCGGCCGGCGTCCTTGAACCGGGGGAGCAACGCCATGGGTGAGCGGGGGGCCGCCGTCGCGGCCGAGGACGTGCTGCTGTTCGTCAACGCGGCGATCACGGCCACCGGACAGCGCGAGTTCCGCGACAGCGCCGGGCAGCAGAGGCTGTCCCTGGACTTCCTCCACGCGTACATGCTGGGGAACTACCGCGACCTGTACGCCGGGGTGCTCGCCCTGGACATCAACGACCACAACGCGGTCCTGATCATCCGGCGGCTGCTGGAGACCGGGCGCGAGGCCACCGCCGTACAGCGCCGCCGCGAGGGCCGGCTGATCGCCGCACGGCTGGCGCTGCTGCCGCCGCAGCGGGCGTACGGGCTCTTCAAGGCACTGCGCCGGGCCGGGGTCAACAACCGGCGCACCCGCGCCATCGTCCGCGACTGGCTGGCCGCGCGCCCGGACCTCGCGTTCGACGCCGTCAAGTACCGCGGCGGCCTCCGGGAGACCCTGCGGCACACCCATCTCGCCCCCGCCGACGGCGAACTGGGCACGTTCGTCTTCCGGCCGCTGACCCGGGCCCGCTACGCCGCACCCCTGCTGGAGGCGTGGCGCCGTGCCCACTACGAGCAGGAGGCCCTGTACGACCTGCCCTACACCGTCGCCGAGGGCTTCGCCGCCAAGCACCGCATCCCCCGGGACGTCTTCCTGGAGCGCATCGCCCCGCGTATGACGCGTCTGGAGACCCTGCGCCTGCGCGAGTCCGCCCGGGAGCGCGGTGCCGCGACCGTGCCGGGCGAACCGGACCGCATGCCGCTGACCCGGCTCGCCTCGTACGTCCTGGCGCTGCCCCTGGACGAGCGCCGGCGCCGGCGCGACGAGCTGACCGGCGCCCTGGAGGCGTCCGCGGTGCGGCTGGCCGGACGGCACCGGGGCAGCTGGGGCCGGGTGACCGCCGTCCTGGACGACAGCTTCTCCGCCTCCGGCTCGGGCACCAAGCGCCGCCGTCCGCTGGCCGTCGCCCTGGCCTGCCACTACCTGCTCGCGGCCCTGGCCGGCCGCTACACCGGGCTGTGGACCTCCGGGCGCGAGGACGCGCTCCTGGTCCACCCGTACGGTCCGACCCCGCTGGGCCGGCGCGTGCTCGACGCCCTGGAGACCGAGCCCTCCCGGCTGGTGATCGTCTCCGACGGCTGGGACAACGCGCCCCCGGGCCTGGCCGCCGAGGTGCTGCGGGTGTGGCGCACCCGGCTCGATCCCGCCGGGCGCACCGCCGTCGTCCACCTCAACCCCGTCTACGACGCGGACGCCTTCGACGTGCGCCGGCTGTCGGCGGCCGTCGCCACGGCCGGTATCCGCGACGCCGAGGACCTGCCCGCGCTCGTGGAGATCGCCCAGTTCGCCGAGGGCCGCACGGACCTGGCCGAACTCACCGCCTACATGGACGCCCGCGCCGACCGCATGACGGCAGCCGACCCCCGGGAGCGTGCCCGGTGACCGCGATGGACCTGACCGGCCTGGAGACCCGTCCCTCCCAGGTGTGGGGCGCGGTGCGGCTGGTGCCGCTGGTGCGTCCCGCGCCCGTGGAGGACCTGCGGCTGCATCCGCGGATCCTGGGCGACGGCCCCTCGGTGGTGAGCGTCGGCCCGCGCGCGGCCTACTTCTCGTACATCCCGCACGCCTTCGTCGCCGACTGGACCGACGACGGCACTCCGGCGGCCGCCTACGGCACGCACCTGGCCGCCGCGGCCGACGCGGCGGCGCCCGCGACCTCCGCCCTGCGCTTCCACCGCAGGATGGCCCGCCGCGAGCAGAAGCACCGGCTGCGCTTCCTCCCGCTGCACACGGCCCTGGAGGGCTATCTGGCGCTGCACTTCGGCGGCCCCTCGTTCGCCTGGGAGGAGTGGTCGCACCGGGCGCTGCGCAGCGGACTGTCGCCGCGCGCCGAGCAGGCGTACACCGGGGCCGAAATCCCCGGGCTGGCCGACGCGCTGCGGGTCTTCGAGATCCACCCCGGGCAGTGCGGGGTGCTGCTCTACGTCGCCGACGCCCTGGCTGCCGTGTTCGTCGTGCCCCACCCGGACGACTACCGCGCGCTCCACCCCACCCTCGTGCAGGACCTGTACGGCGAACTCGTGCACCACTACGCGCTGCTGATGCCGCCGGTGCAGGAGTTCCGGGCCCACGTGGCCGACGAGGGCATCGACTCCCTCGCGGGGCTGCGCGCGGCGGCCGGGGAACAGGAGCGCGCCTGGGCCGATTTCCACGACACGACGATGGCCGCACAGGCGGCGGAGCAGGACGGGACCTGGCGCAGGGTGCACCGGATGGGGCCCTTCACGCTCGCCCGCTTCCTGCCGGAGTTCCGTCCCCGGCAGGAGAACCACATCGGCGAGGCCATCACGGACGCCGCCGGCCGGACCGTGTACCTCAAGACGTTCCGGCTCTCGGAGAGCCAGGTCCGCCGCGGCCACCTTCTCGACCGCATGGCCGCCCACGACTGGCACCTGGCGGACACCGCCGCCGGCCTCGGGATCGACGAGGCGGCCCTCGGCCTGCGGCTGGAGTCGGCCGGCTTCGGCTTCCTGCTCCGGCAGGACGTGCTCGACGGGTACCGCAGGCGGGCCGCGCCCCGCGGGCGGCGGAGCCGACGGTAGGCGTCCCCGGCCCCCGGCGCCCCGCCCGGCGTACAGTGACAAGGGAGTGCGGATCACCGCCCCGACGGTCCTGAGCAGGGAGAAGACCGTGCGGCTCCATGTCGGCCAGCGCCACGAACGGGTCATCTCACTGGTCCGCGAACGGGGCAGCCTGCGGGTCGCGGACCTCGCCGAGGAACTGGGTGTCTCCCCCGTCACCCTGCGCCGGGACGTCGAGACGCTCGCGACCCAGGGGAGACTGCGCCGCGTCCACGGCTCGGTCGTCTGGCCGTGCGCGGAGACCGGCGGCCGCGGAACCCCGGTCGCCACCCCGGCCCCCGCTCCCCCTCCCGCCGGGGCCCGGGACGCCGAGGGCCTGGTGGCCGGGATGCTGGTCCCCACGCTCGACCACCCCTTCGACCGGATCGTCCAGGGCGCCCGCGACGCGCTGGAGGCCCGCGGCGGGCGGCTGGTGCTCGGACTCTCCGGCCACGCCGAGGGCGACGCCGGGCAGGCCGGGCGACTGGTCGCCGCCGGCGCGGACGGGCTGCTGCTCGTCCCCGGCCCCGACGGCGACGGGCGCCTCACCGGGAACGGGGTGCCCGTGGTCCTCGTGGAGCGGCAGGCCCCGCCGGGCAGCCCCGCGGCCGAACTGGACCACGTCCGCTGCGACGCCGCGCACGGCGCGGCGACGGCCGTACGCCACCTGGCCTCGCTCGGCCACCGCTCGGTCGCGCTGGTGCTGCGCGACGCCGCCCCCGCCGGACACCTGCGGGCCGGCTGCACCGCCGCCGTCGAGGCGCTGGAGCTGACCCCGGCGCCCGGCTCGCCCTACAGCGCGCCCGCGTCGCTGCCGGAGGCCGAGCGGACCGCGCGGACGGCCGACCACCTGCGCGCGCTGGCCGAGGAGCACGGCGTGCGCGCGGTGCTCCTGCACGACGACCGGTTCGCGGTCGTGCTGGTCCCCCGGCTGCGGGAACTCGGTGTGCTCGTGCCCGAGGACCTGGCGATCGTCGTCCACGGCGACCGGGTGGCAGGCCTGGCCGACCCCCCGCTCACGGCTGTCGCACCGCCGGAGCGCGCGGTCGGCGAGACCGCGGCGGCGCTGCTGCTGCAGCGCATCGCCGAGCGCGGCAGCGGCGACTGCCGGCCGCGCGAACACCTCGGCCTGCTGCCCTCCTTGCGGGTACGCGCCTCATGCGGGGCGGTGCTCAGGGCCGCGGGTCGTGAGTGACGGCCAGCAGCGCCATGTCGTCGTTGCGGGGGCCGCCGGTGTGCAGGTGGACGTCGTCCAGCAGCATCTGGAGCAGTTCGGCGGGCCCGTCGTAGCGCACCCCGGCCAGCCGTGCGACCGGGTCGTAGAAGGTGCCGTCCGCGTTGCGCGCCTCGGTGACGCCGTCGGTGTGCATCAGCAAGGAGGCGCCGGGCGGGAAGCACAGGGTGTCCACCGCGGCCACCCCGGTCTCCAGGCCCATGCCGAGCGGCAGGGCGTGCTGCGAGGGCTCGGCGTAGTGGACCCGGCCCTCGCGGAGCACCAGCGGCGGCGGATGGCCCCGGTTGACCAGGCGCAGTTCCCCGCCCGGGGCGATCTCCACCAGGACGGCCGTGGTGAAGCCCTCCAGCCGGTCCAGGCCCTCGCGCCGCTCGGACTCCCGCCACAGGGCGCGGTCCATGCGTGCGGCCAGCCCGGCGAGCGTCGGCTCCTCGTCGGCCGCCATCCGGAACGCGCCCAGCACCACCGTGGCCGCCTCGACCGCGTCCATCCCCTTGCCGCGGACGTCGCCGATGACGCAGCGCAGCCCGAAGGGGGTCTCCTGCACGGCGTACAGGTCGCCGCCGATGTCCGCGTCCTGCTCGGCGGCCTCGTAGCGGGCGGCGATCCGGAACGGCCCGGCGCGCTCCGGCGGGTCGGGCAGCACCGCCCGCTGCACCGCCGCCGCGATGCCCCGCGCGGAGCGCACCCGCTCCTCGCGGATGTGCAGCACCCGGTTGATGAAGACCGCGACCGCCGCCACCGCCGTGATCGACAGCAGCTCGCTGACCCCGCCCGCCCCGTTGATGTAGCCGAAGTGGTTGAGGATGCCGGCGTCCGCCGCGATGGCCCCGATGCCGATCAGGCACGTGCCGCCCAGGGACATCAGCGGCGCGGCGATCATCGGGGCGACGGAGTAGAAGGCGGTTCCGCTGAACTCGGCGGGAGTCAGGTAGTCCACGAGGAAGCCGCCGACGAGCAGCACGACGGGCAGCAGCCGGACGTAGCGCGACACGTCCCTGCGGTCGTCGGTGCCGCCCTCGTCGACACGTGCCACGCGCGCGCTCCTGCCGTCCGTCCCGGCCCGCCGGGCTGTCGTCCCAGACTCCCCGGGTCCGTGCGACCCGGCCAGCGGTGGCCGCCCCCCGGGTGAACGGCCGTCCGCCGGGTGGCGCAGGCCGCGCCGGACGGCCAGGCTGGTGGCCAGTACACCGGCACAGGGAGTCCGACGATGATCCGCACCGACGCTCTCAACGAGCCCGCCGTCCGCGCGTTCGTCACGGCGGTCAACGCCGGTGACCGCGACGCCTTCCGCCGGGCCCTCACCGAGAACGCCACCATGTCGGACGACGGCTCCGACCACGCCCTCGACGAATGGGCCGACCGGGAGATCTTCGACTCCCACGGCCACATGGACGTCCAGTCGCAGGACGCGGCGGGCCGCACCCTGATCGCCGACTACCGCAACGACACCTGGGGCGAGATGCGCACCAAATGGCACTTCACCGTCGACGACGGGAAGATCAGCCGCTTCGACACCGGCCAGGCCTGACCGCCACGCCTCAGCGCGCCGCGTCCTCGCGGAAGACCAGGAAGTAGCGCCAGAACAGCAGCCGGCGCACCCGGCTGCCCGGCAGGAGGCGATCCGCCTCGGCGCGGACCTCCGTCAGGGACATCGTGGGCGGCCGGACCGGCGCGCGCACGGCGGGACGCGGGCGGCCGCGCAGCCGCTCCCGGACGGCGACGGAGAGCCGGGCGACGGCGTTGACGGGGACGGCGAGCAGGCTCACCGCCCGGTCGGCGGCGGTGCGTTCGCGGTAGCAGCCGAGGACGAGGAGCACTCCGTCCGGCGCGAGCGCCGCCCGCAGGGCGGTGACCGTGGCGAACGGCACGTGGTGCAGGCTCGCCAGGCAGGTGATCACGTCGTAGCGGCCCTCGGGCAGGCGGACGGCCGTCACGTCGGCGACCCGGAAGTCCACTCCGGGCGCCGTGCCGGCGGCCGCGACGGCCTCCTCGGAGACGTCGAGCGCCTCCACCCGCAGCCCCCGCTCCGCCAGTTCGCGCGCGAAGCGGCCGGTGCCGCAGCCCACGTCCAGCGCGGTGAGCGCGCCGGGCGGCACGCGGCTCAGCAACAGCCGGTGGTAGTGGTCGTTGTGGTCAAAAGGCATGCCCGGACCCTTCCCCTGCGGCCGGGCGGGCGAACGGCCGATCGGCCGGCCGCGGTCCGGACGGGCGGGCGGCCACGCACCGTGGTGCGCGGGAGGAAGGCGGGCACTGCGACGGCATGGCGGTGATCATGCCAGGCGCACCGGGACCGGCGCGCGCCGGTCTCCCCGGGCCGACGGGCCCCGGCCCGCGGTGCCGGGACCCGGGGTCCGGGGCGGCTCGCTCTCAGTCGAGCAATTCGTAGGCGGGCAGGGTGAGGAAGTCGACGTAGGTCTCGTCGAGCGCGGTCCTCAGCAGCAGGTCGTGGGCCTGCTGCCAGCGGCCCGCCGCAAACGCCTCGTCGCCCGTCTCGGCGCGGATGGCGGCGAGTTCCCGGCTCGCCACGGCGCGCACCAGCTCGGCGGTGGCCTTCTCGCCGTTGTCGGCGAAGACGACGCCCGCGTCGACCCACTGCCAGATCTGCGAGCGGGAGATCTCGGCGGTGGCGGCGTCCTCCATGAGGTTGAAGATGGCGACCGCGCCCGTGCCCCGCAGCCACGCCTCGATGTAGCGGGTGCCGACCTGGACGGCGTTGCGCAGCCCCTCGTACGTGGGCTTCGCCCCGATCGAGTCGACGGCCAGCAGGTCGGCGGCGGTGACGTGGACGTCCTCGCGCAGCCGGTCCTTCTGGTGCGGCCGGTCGCCGAGGACCGCGTCGAAACAGGCGCGGGCGATCGGCACCAGGTCGGGGTGGGCGACCCAGGAGCCGTCGAAGCCGTCGCCGGCCTCCCGGTCCTTGTCGGCCTTGACCTTCTCGAAGGCGACCGCGTTGACCTCGGCGTCGCGCCGGGACGGGATGAAGGCGGCCATGCCGCCGATGGCGTGGGCGCCGCGCTTGTGGCAGGTGCGGACCAGCAGTTCGGTGTAGGCGCGCATGAAGGGGGCGGTCATCGTCACGGCGTTGCGGTCGGGCAGCACGAAGCGCTCGCCCGCGTCGCGGAAGTTCTTGACGATGGAGAACAGGTAGTCCCAGCGGCCCGCGTTGAGGCCGGAGGCGTGGTCGCGCAGTTCGTAGAGGATCTCCTCCATCTCGAAGGCCGCGGTGATCGTCTCGATGAGGACGGTGGCGCGGATCGTGCCCTGCGCGATGCCCAGGTGGTCCTGTGCGAAGACGAACACGTCGTTCCACAGCCGGGCTTCGAGGTGCGACTCGGTCTTGGGGAGGTAGAAGTACGGGCCCTTGCCCTTGGCGAGCAGCCGGTGCGCGTTGTGGAAGAAGTACAGCCCGAAGTCGACCAGGGCGCCGGGGACGGGCTCGCCGTCGACGGTGAGGTGGCGCTCGTCGAGGTGCCAGCCGCGGGGGCGGGTGACGACGGTGGCGAGTTCGGCCTCGTCCTTCAGCGTGTACGCCTTGCCCTCGGGGGAGGTGAAGTCGATGCGGCGCTCGTAGGCGTCGATCAGGCTGATCTGCCCGCCGACGACGTTCTCCCAGGTGGGGGCGGAGGCGTCCTCGAAGTCGGCCAGCCAGATCCGGGCGCCGGAGTTGAGGGCGTTGACGGTCATCCTGCGGTCGGTGGGGCCGGTGATCTCCACCCGGCGGTCGGTGAGCGCGGCCGGGGCGTCCGCGACCCGCCAGTCGCCCTCGCGGATGTGCGCGGTGTCCGGGAGGAAGTCCAGGGTGCCGGTCCGGGCGATCTCCGCCCGGCGCTCCTTCCGGCGGGCGAGGAGTTCGGCGCGGCGCGGCGCGAAGCGGTGGTGGAGCTCGCCGAGGAAGGCCAGCGCCGCGTCGGTCAGCACCTCCTCCGCGCGCTCGACGGGAGGCGCGGTGCCGGCGACGACGGCGTGCGGGGAAGGCCCTGCTCCTGCTGCGGACATGAAGCTGATCTCCTCTGGCTGCGGCTGCTCCCGCCGCGCGGGGACGCGGCACGGCGGAGGTGCGGGCGGCCCGGGTACCGGGCGGCTGCGGGGGCGCGGCGTGGCACGCGGTGCCGGGCCCGCCGGGAGTGGCCGCGGGGCGCCCTGGCCGACGGGCGCTTCTGCTGCGTGGAGCATAGTTTTTGCATTGCGGAACTTCAACGTTTTGTAGCACCGGGCGCGGGCGGCCGCGGCCCCCCGCCGAGGCGCCACAGGTCGTCCGGGGTGTCGATGTCGCCGGGGAGCGCGACATCCGCGCACTCGACGAGGACGATCTCCGCCTCGTGCCGCCCCAGGTACGAGCGTGCCCCCTCGTCGCCCGCCGCACTCGCCGCGATCGCGGGCCAGTGGCCGGCGCCCAGCAGGACCGGATGCCCGCGCCTGCCGCCGTACGCGGCCGCGGCCAGCGTCGCCGGCGAGGCGTACGCCGCCGCCACCCGCGCCACGGCCCGCGCGCCCACACCCGGCTGGTCCACGAGCGTGACCACCGCAGCCCGCGCCCCCGTGCCCGCCAGCGACGTCAGACCGGCCCGCAGCGAGGACCCCATGCCCTGCTCCCAGTCCGGGTTCCCGACCACCGTGCAGCCGTCCAGCACCGCCCGCGCCCGCACTTCGGCGGCCGCCGCGCCCAGCACGATGTGCACCGGGGCGCAGCCGCCCTCGCGCAGCGCCCGCGCGGCGTGCTCCACCAGCGGGCGGCCCTCGTACTCCAGCAGCGCCTTCGGCCGCCCGCCGAGCCGGCGGCCGCCGCCCGCGGCCAGCAGCAGCCCGGCGACGGCGGTGCCCGTTCCGTTCGAACCGTCCCGTTCCACGCTCCCTGGATACCGTGGATGGCGGGCGAGGAAAAGGACCTCCCATGACGAACTGGCTCATCGCCGTGCGGCACGGCGAGAGCACCGCGAACGCGGCCTTCGCGCGCGGTGTCTCCCCGGAGGGCGTCCGGGACGCCGACGTCGGCCTCACCGATCGCGGCCGCGAGCAGGCGGCGCGGCTCGCCGGGGAGCTGCTGGCGCTCGGCGACGGTACTCCCGGCACGGTGCTCTGCTCCCCGTACCGGCGCGCCCGGCAGACCCTCGACGTCCTCGACGCCGTCCACAGGGCCGCCGGTCACCCGCTGCCCCCGGCGTCCTACGAGCCCCGGCTGCGCGACCGCGGTACGGGCGCGCTGGAACTGCTCACGCCGCAGGCGGTCCGGGAACGCTTTCCCCAGGAGGCCGCCCGGCGTGCGCGGGAGGGCGAGCAGGCCTACCGGCCGCCGGGCGGGGGCGAGTCGATGGACGACGTCGCCCTGCGCGTGCGGTCCGTGCTGGACGGCCTCCCCGCGGGCGGGGACGGCGCGCCGGTGCTGCTGGTCGCCCACGACGCCGTCGTGCTGATGATCCGTCACCTGCTGGGGCCGCCCCTGCCGGAGGAGGGGGCGTACGTCGCCAACGGCTCGTTCGCGCGCTGGGGGCACGGTGCCGGCGGGTGGCGGCTCGCCGACTGGAACCGAACACCGCCCGCCGTTCGTTGACTGTCGGCAAGTCGCCTCGTGCGAGAGGAACTTACGGCTGATTTCGCTGTCCGTATAGCGAGGGAAGCGCTCCGTCGCGTTTACTGTCCTCCCCGATGCGGCCCGGGTGGGGCCGGACCCGCACGGATGTGTACAACGGGGGTCGGACAATGGGGGACACAGCAGTGGTCAAGGACATGGCGGCCCGTGCGGCCCTGGACGGGGACGGCGCCGAGGATCCGAGGGCAGCCGCGCTGCGTGCGGCGGTCTCCCACTGCCGCCGCGCGCTCGCCGCGTACCGCTCGAACTTACCGGACCGTCACATCGCGGAGGACGAACTCGCCGCGCTGGCGTCCGCGGCCGCCGCCGGTGTGCCCGACGTCCCGCGGCTGCGCCGCGGGCTCCTGGTCGTCACCAGCGCCCTCGGCTCCGTCAGCGCCCTGTCCGCCGCTCTGACGGAGGTGCGGCGCGCGATCGAACTCTTCGGCGCGCCGCCCTCCGCGGACTGAGCCCGGCTCAGCCGAGTTCGGCCAGCCGCCGCGCGGCGGCGGCGCAGCGGCTCTCGATCCACGCCGCGGACGCGGCCTCCGGCGGCATCACGATCACGCTCTCGATGCCGAGGGCGGCGTAGCCGGTCATCTCCTTGGTGAAGGTGTCCAGGTCCCCGTCGCGCAACGCGCTTCCGGCGTACAGCATCGTCTTGCGGACGGAGTCGTAGTCCCGGTCCGCCTCGTCGCAGTGCCGGCGGAGCACGTCCAGCTTGTGCGCGACGTCGTCGTGCGAGGAGCTGAACAGATTGCACGCGTCCGCGTAACGGGCCACCAGCCGCAGCGTCTTGCGCTCCCCGCCGCCGCCGACCATGACCTCGGGGTGCGGGGCGCTGACCGGCGCCGGGGTGCAGCGGGTCTCCGCGAGCCGGTAGTGCTTGCCCTCGAACGGCCCGTTGTCCTCCTGGTCCCACATCTGGAGGCACACGCGCAGCGTCTCCTCCAGGCGCTCGAAGCGCTCCGCGAGGGTCGGGAAGGGCACGCCCAGGCCCAGGTGCTCGCGCTCGTACCACGCGGCGCCCAGCCCCAGGGTGGCCCGGCCGCCGGACAGCACGTCGAGCGTCGTGGCGATCTTGGCCAGCAGCCCCGGGTGCCGGTACGTCGTCCCCGTGACCAGTACGCCGAGCCGCACGGAGGAGGTGCGGGCGGCGAGATAGCCCAGGGTCGTGTAGCACTCCAGCATGGCCGCCTCGGCGCCGCCGTTGTGCTCCATCTGGAAGTAGTGGTCCATCACCGACAGCCACCCCACCCCGGCGGCCTCCGCGGCGGCCCCGGCCTCCGCCAGCGCCGGGCCCAGCGCGGCGGGTCCTTCCGGGTGGTCGAACTTCGTGAGATGCAGGCCCAGTTGCACGGTCACTCCCCGCCTCGGGTCGTTGTCGCGGACCCGGACGACGCTAGTTCTTGGAGCGCACTCCAGGTCAACCCCTCACGCGGGGTCCGCGGTGCCGGCGAGGGCCGCGGACAGGGAGCGGGCCGCGGCCTGGAGGACGGGGACGATCTTCTCGGTGGCGGCGTCGGTGACGCGGCCCGCCGGTCCGGAGACCGAGATGGCGGCGGCGGTGGGGGAGCCGGGGACGGTGACGGCGAGGCAGCGGACGCCCATCTCCTGCTCGTTGTCGTCCACGGCGTAGCCCTGCGCGCGGATGTGCGCGAGTTCGGCGAGGAAGGCGTCCGGGTCGGTGATGGTCCGCTCCGTCGCGGCCGGCATGCCGGTGCGGGCCAGCAGCGCGCGCACCTCCTCGGGCGGGACCTGGGCCAGCAGCGCCTTGCCGACGCCGGTGGAGTGGGGCAGGACCCGGCGTCCGACCTCGGTGAACATCCGCATGGAGTGGCGCGAGGGGACCTGGGCGACGTAGACGACCTCGTCGCCGTCGAGCAGGGCCATGTTGGCGGTCTCGCCGGTCGCGTCCACCAGTTCGGCGAGGCAGGGGCGGGCCCAGGTGCCCAGCAGGCGGGAGGCGGTCTCGCCGAGGCGGATCAGCCGGGGGCCCAGCGCGTAGCGCCGGTTGGGCTGCTGCCGTACGTAGCCGCAGTCGACGAGGGTCCGCATGAGGCGGTGGATGGTGGGCAGCGGCAGCCCGCTTCCGGTGGCCAGCTCGCTGAGGCCGACCTCGCCCCCCGCGTCGGCCATCCGCTCGAGCAGGTCGAAGGCGCGTTCAAGTGACTGGACGCCCCCGGCGCGGTCTGACGCCACGGTTCCTCCCCAGGCGGACGATGTGGTGGTGCAGCCTACCGGCGGTCTCGCGGCCGTGATCGTCGTCGGCCGCGTCCTTGTGCGGAGCGACGCGACGGCCGCGATGGAAGCCGGATTCCGTTGTGCGGAATCCGTCAACCTTACTCGGGAAGTTGCCGGCCCGCGCGCCGTCCGCCCGTCCCGGGCACCCGGCCGGGTCTTGACGGGTCGTACGGCTGGGCGGAGGATCTGATTCAACAGAACGTTGAATTCCCGTGCGACGCCGGTGGAACCAGGGGAAGGGGGACGGGTGCCCGAGGCCACTGTCGCGACCGCCCTGGTGCTGCGCTCCACGCGGGTCGTCACCCCCGAGGCCGAACGCCCCGCCGACGTGGCCGTGGCCGGCGGCAGGATCGCCGCCGTCCTGCCGTACGGGAGCGCGCCCCCGCCGGGCGCCCGCCTGGTCGACCTGGGGCACGACGCGCTGCTTCCCGGCCTGGTCGACACCCACGTGCACATCAACGACCCCGGCCGCAGCGAGTGGGAGGGCTTCGCGACCGCGACCCGCGCGGCCGCCGCGGGCGGCGTCACCACGCTGATCGACATGCCGCTCAACAGCGTGCCGCCGACCACCACCACCGCGCACCTGGACCTCAAGCGCGACACCGCGCGCGGCCGGGTGCACACCGACGTCGGCTTCTGGGGCGGCGCCGTCCCCGGCAACGTCAAGGACCTGCGGCCGCTCCACGAGGCCGGCGTCTTCGGGTTCAAGTGCTTCCTGCTGCCCTCCGGGGTCGAGGAGTTCCCGCACCTGGCGCCCGCGGAACTGGCGGAGGCGATGGCCGAGATCGCCCGCTTCGACGGGCTGCTGATCGTGCACGCCGAGGACCCCGTACTCATCGACGGCGCCCCGCCGCCCTCGGGCCGCGCCTACGCCGGCTTCCTCGCCTCCCGCCCGCGCGCCGCCGAGAACACCGCGATCGAGGGCCTGATCGCGCTCGCCCGCCGCCACGACTGCCGGGTGCACGTGCTCCACCTGTCCTCGGCGGAGGCACTGCCCATGATCGCCGCAGCCCGCGACGAAGGCGTACGCCTGACGGCCGAGAGCTGCCCGCACTATCTGACGCTCACCGCCGAGGAGGTGCCCGACGGCGCCACCGAGTTCAAGTGCTGCCCGCCGATCCGCGAGGCGGCCAACCGGGACGCCCTCTGGCAGGGCCTGCTCGGCGGCGTCGTCGACTGCGTCGTCTCCGACCACTCGCCGTCCACGGCCGACCTCAAGCACCTCGGCACCGGCGACTTCGGCGCGGCCTGGGGCGGCATCTCCTCCCTCCAGATCGGCCTGCCCGCGCTGTGGACCGAGGCCCGCAGGCGTGGCGCCTCGCTCGGCGACGTGGTGCGGTGGATGGCACAGGGCCCCGCGCGCCTCGCGGGCCTGAGCACGAAGGGCGCGATCGCGCCCGGCTACGACGCCGACTTCGCCGTCCTGGCGCCCGACGAGAGCTTCACCGTGGACCCCGCCGCACTCCACCACCGCAACCCGGTCACCGCCTACGCGGGCCGTACCCTCCAGGGGGTCGTCCGCGGCACCTGGCTGCGCGGCGAACCGGTCGCGGGCGACGGCGGCCCCTTCGGCCGCCTCATCACGAGGGAGGACGCGTGAGCGCCGTGCCCCGGTACACCGGCGCCGCCCAGCCGTACCCCGGAGGGGACCCCTGGGCCGACTACCGCGGCGCCGACCTGCCGTTCACGGGGCTGCCCGACCTTGCCGACCGGCGCCTGGGAGCCGCCGTCATCGCGGCCAACGACGAGTTCTTCGCCGAGCGGGAGAACCTGCTCGTCCCCGAACGCCCCGAGTTCCGGCCCGAGCACTTCGGCCACAAGGGGCAGGTCATGGACGGCTGGGAGACCCGCCGCCGGCGCGGCAGCGGTGCCGACAGCCCGCACCCCGGCGACGCCGACCACGACTGGGCGCTGGTCCGCCTCGCCGCGCCCGGCGTCGTCCGCGGCCTGGTCGTGGACACGGCCCACTTCCGGGGCAACCACCCCCGGGAGGTCTCCGTCGAGGCCACCTCCGCGCCGCTGTCCGCCGCGCCCGAGGACCTGCTCGCGGGCGGCGTGGAGTGGACCGGACTGGTGCCGCGCACGGCCGTCGGCGGCCACGCCGCCAACGGCTTCGAGGTGGCCGTGGAGCGGCGCTTCACCCACCTGCGGCTCCGGCAGTACCCCGACGGGGGCATCGCGCGGCTGCGCGTCCACGGCGAGATCGTGCCCGACCCCGCGTGGCTGGCGGCGCTCGGCACCTTCGACCTGGTCGCCCTGGAGAACGGCGGCGCCCCCGAGGACGTCTCCGACCGCTTCTACTCCTCGCCGGTCAACCCGATCCTGCCGGGGAAGTCCCGCCGCATGGGCGACGGCTGGGAGACCCGGCGCCGCCGCGACCAGGGCCACGACTGGGTCCGCTACCGGCTCGCGGAACAGGGCGTCGTCCGCGCCGTCGAGATCGACACCGGCTACTACAAGGGCAACGCCGCAGGCTGGGCGGCACTGCTGGGCCGCGACGGCGGCAGCGGCGAGTGGTTCACGATCCTGCCCCGCACCGCCCTGCAACCCGACACCGTCCACCGGTTCCTGGTCGTGGCGCCCGCCGCGACCCATGTGCGGATCGAGACCTATCCGGACGGCGGCGTCGCGCGGCTGCGGCTGTGGGGCTCCCTGACGGACGCGGGCGCGGCCCGGCTCGCCCGTCGCTGGGAGTCCCTGGCCTGACGCGGCGTCGGGGTCGGCGTGAGGCGGCCCATCTCGGGACCCACCGCAGATACGCCGAGGCCGCCCCGACCTGACGGTCGGTCGTGTCGGCGTGCCACGTCAGGGGTTGGCGGGCACCAGCCGCACCAGGCCCAGCGAGGTGCCGTCGCCGGCCTCCACCTCGACGGCGCGGACCGCCCAACGTCCGGGAGGCAGCGGGACGCAGGCCTGTCGGGGCAGGTCGCCGCCGGGGTGTTCGACGCCCTGCGGACTGCCCGCCTCGGCCGAGTCCATGAGTACCGCGGGCCCGTCGGTGTCCCATGTCCCGCACTGCTCCCACGTGATGCCCGGATCCGCGAGTACGGCCTCGGCCGCCTCGGTCAATTCGGCCTCGGAGCCGCCACCGAGCCAACGCAGGAAGGTCCGGTGTGCCGGGAGGTAACGCGTGGTGGCGGGCTGGTCCCCCAGGACCAACGCCACGGCGCCGTCCCGGCCGACGGGTATCACCCCCGCCAGGCCGTCCACGGCGCAGGCCCGGTCGTAGTCGTCAGGGACGTCTCCGTCGCCCACGACCATCCCCGCTTCCGTGCAGCCGCCCCAGGCGGGCAGCGCGGAGACGGGCACGACGATCAGCGGACCGCCCGTCGACTCCACCCACTCCGGCACGCGGCGGGTCCCGGCGGCGGCGTCGGGTGGGAACACGTACATGGCACAAGTGTGCCGACCACCACTGACAGCGCCGCCGTGAGCCCGGGCGACGTGCCCGGCGCACGGAGCGGCCGGTCCGGGCCCCGGGGTGGCGTACCGCTCGGCCGCCCGCTCAGGGCATGGTGCCGCGCGGCGCCGGCGTCTCCCTCGAACGCCGGCGCCGCGCGGGTCGGGTCAGCCCACCGGGGTGAGCCGGAAGGACTGGGCGGTGGTGCCGTTGCAGGTGTACTGCTGGATCCTGGCCCCGTCGGTGACGGCGGCGGCGGCGACGTCCAGGCACTTGGCGCTGTGCCGGGCGGTGAACACGTAGGAGCCGTCCGGCTGGCGCACCGGCTTCCACTGCTGGTTCGTGCCCGAGGACCACTGCCAGGTCTGCACCGGTACGGAGTCGCCCGTCGCGGACGCACCGCCCGTCACGTCCCAGACCTGCTCCGTGGCGGCCGCGTTGCGGTTCACCACCCGGTAGTAGCCGCTGTCGGTCGCGCGGAACTGCCACTGCTGGTTGGTCTGCCCGGCGACGCAGCTCCACTGCTGTACGACCGTGCCGTTGGCGGTGCCGCGGTCCTTGGCGTCCACGCACTTGCCCGAGCCGGCGCCGGTCACCTGGTACCAGGCGGAGGTGCTGATGCCGTCCCCGTCCCCGCCGCCGTCGCCGGTCGGCGCGCCGGACCAGGTGAAGGTCGTCGTGGCACGGGACGGCAGGCTGTAGGAGAAGTGCTGCCCGTTCTCGCGGACGGTGACCTGCTGGGTGGACGACGAGGAGTTGTGGGTGACCAGCACCCGCTGCCCGTCACTGTTGACGAACGCGGTGTTCCACACCGGGTCCGTGGCGTTGCTGCCGATCCGCACCGCGCCCGCCCGGACGAACTTCGTCAGCTGCCCCATCGTGTAGTACTCGACGGTGTAGTCGACCTGGCCGCTGCGCGCGTCCCCGTTGTGCACCGTGATCAGCCCGCTGCAGCTGTCGCAGCCGCCCGCGTGCGGGCCTCTGGCCTGGTCCAGCGCCAGTGACCACTTCACGTACGAGCGGGCCCAGTTGCGGGTGAAGCCGGTGATGTCGCGCAGGTCCTCCAGTTGCTGGTCGCCCACCCAGGTGCCGCCGGAGTGCTCGGTCTCGTACTGCGGGACGCCCGGGTACTGGCCCTGGATCGTGCTGCCCAGGGCGTAGTTCGGCGGGGTCGGTGTGTAGCCGTGCCAGGCCACGCCTCCGAACAGCGGGTCGCCGCGCAACGCGGCGTCGGCGAGCTGGCCGGCGCCGGTGGTGTTCCAGTCGCCGTGGTTCCAGTCGTGGATCAGCGTCCTGGTGGTGATCCCGGCGGAGCGGAAGGCGGGGAAGAGATGGTTCCTGGTGAAGTCCAGCAGCGTGGCCGCCGTCCACTCCATCGTGGGGTACGTGCTGTTCGCGCCGCAGCACTGCGGCTCGTTCTGCACGGACACGTAGTCGATGTGGACACCGCGCTGCTCGTACGCCTGGAGGTACTTCACGAAGTACTGCGCGTACATGTCGTAGAACTCCGGCTTCAGCTTGCCCATCTGGGTGAGCTTGCCGTTGTCCTTCATCCACGCCGGCGCCGACCACGGCACCGCCATGATCTTCAGGTCCGGGTTGAGCCGGCGTGCCTGCTGGGTGAGCGGCAGGACGTCGGCGAGGTCCTTCGCTATGGAGAAGTCGGCCAGGTCGCAGCAGGTGTCGTCGTACGTGTAGTGGCTGCGGGCGATGTCCGAGGCGCCCATGGGGTTGCGCAGGAAGCCCAGCCCGATGCCGTCGGTGGGGGAGAAGAGCTTGCTCATGGTGGCGTCGCGGGTGGCCGCCGACAGGGCGCCGGAGGAGTTCATCAGCCACGCGGCGCTGTCGGTGAAGGAGGCCCCGCCGCCCTCGAAGGGCTGGTAACGGGCGGCGGGGTCGACCGTGACGACCGTCCCGCCGCTGCCGTTGCCCGCCTCGAAGGCGGTCGGGGCCTGGGCCTGGAGGCCCTTGACGACCGTGCTGCCGTCCGAGGTGGTGGTCATGGTGACCTGCACGGCGGTGGCGGCCGCCGCGCTCGGGCCGGCCGCGGATAACACGGCGAAGGCCGCGGCGACCGCCGCCAGGACGGCGATCACCCTTCTGATGTGGGGGTGTTGTCGCATCGCGTGCTCCTTGTGGGGAAGGACATGGGGGTGCGTGCGAGGGAGATCGGCGGGCGCGGCGGCGCCCCGGGGGGTCAGGCCGCGCTGCGGGCGCGGCTGCGGTGGGCGGCGATGATGTCGGCGTAGCGGCTGCCGCTGCCCTTGACGGTGCGCTTCTGGGTCTCGTAGTCGACGTGGACGAGCCCGAAGCGCTTGGCGTAGCCGTACGCCCACTCGAAGTTGTCCAGCAGCGACCACGCGAAGTAGCCGGCCAGCGGGGCGCCGGCGCGCACCGCGCGCCCGCAGGCCGCCAGGTGCTCCTCCAGGTAGGCGGTGCGCTCGGGGTCGTGGACCTGGCCGTCGGGGCCGACACGGTCCTCGTACGCCGAGCCGTTCTCCGTGACGTAGATCTTCTGCGCGCCGTACTCCTCGGTCAGCCGCATGAGCAGCTTCTCCAGGCCGTCGGCGTGCACCTCCCAGTCCATCGCGGTGCGGCGGACGTCCGGGATGCGCAGGGCGCGGGTGTGCGGGACCGGCCCGGTGGGGTCGTCGGCGACGATCTCGCGGAAGTAGTAGTTGAGGCCCAGCCAGTCCAGCGGAGCGGCGATGGTCTCCATGTCGCCGTCGTGGACGGGCAGGTCGACCCCGTAGAGCTTGAGCATGTCCTCGGGGTAGCCGCGGCCGTGGATCGGGTCGAGCCACCAGCGGTTGGTGTGGCCGTCGGCGCGCAGTGCGGCGGCGACGTCCTCGGGCCGGTCGGAGGCGGGCTCGGAGGGGCTGAGGTTGTTGACGATGCCGATCTGGGCGTGCGGGACGGCGGCGCGCAGCGCCTGCACGGCCAGACCGTGGCCCAGGTGCAGGTGGTACGAGGCCCGCACGGCGGCGGTCAGGTCGGTGAGGCCCGGGGCCATCACGCCCTGAAGGTGCCCGATCCAGGCCGAGCACAGCGGCTCGTTGAGGGTCGCCCAGTGGGTGACGCGGTCGCCGAGGCGCTCGGCCACCACCGAGGCGTACTCGGCGAAGCGCAGCGCGGTCTCGCGCTCCGGCCAGCCGCCGCGGTCCTGCTGCGCCTGCGGGAGGTCCCAGTGGTAGAGCGTCGGGAAGGGGGTGATGCCCGCTTCCAGCAGCCCGTCGACGAGCCGGTCGTAGAAGGCCAGGCCCGCCGGGTTGACCTCGCCGCCGCCCTGGGGCATCACCCGGGGCCAGGCGATGGAGAAGCGGTACGCGTCGAGGCCCAGGCGCCGCATCAGGCCGATGTCCTCGGGCCAGCGGTGGTAGTGGTCGCAGGCGGTGTCGCCGGTGTCGCCGCCGGCGACCTTGCCGGGGGTGCGGGAGAAGGTGTCCCAGATGGAGGGCGCGCGGCCGTCCTCGGCCACGGCGCCTTCGATCTGGTACGAGGCCGTCGCGGCGCCCCACACGAAGCCGGCGGGGAGCGCACTGAGGTCGGATGTCACGGACTGCCTTTCGGAGGGGGGAACGGGGGTGCGGCCGGCGCTCACTTGACGGCGCCGGCCGTCAGGCCCGCGACGAGGTAGCGCTGCAGCAGCAGGAACCCGGCGACCACGGGCACGCTCACCACGAGCGAGGCGGCCATGACCTGGTTCCAGTACACGTCGGTCTGCGTGGCGTAGCCCTGCAGGCCGACGGCGAGGGTGCGGGTGGTGTCGTTGGTCATGACCGAGGCGAAGAGGACCTCGCCCCACGCGGTCATGAAGGCGTAGACGGACACCGCGACGATGCCGGGCACCGCGGCCGGGACGACGACCCGGAACAGCGCGCCGAGCGGGCCGTTGCCGTCGACGAGGGCGGCCTCGTCCAGGTCCCGGGGGATCGAGTCGAAGTAGCCCGCCAGCATCCAGATGGAGAAGGGGAGCGAGAAGGTGAGGTAGGTCAGGATCAGGCCGCCCCGGCTGCCGTACAGCGCGATGCCGGTGGCGTTCCCGAGGTTGACGAAGATCAGGAAGAGCGGCAGCAGGAAGAGGATGCCGGGGAACATCTGGGTGGACAGGATCGTCACCGTGAAGAAGCGCCGGCCCGCGAAGCGGTAGCGGCTGACCGCGTACGCCGCGAAGATCGCCACCGTGACCGAGGCGACGGTGGCGCCCGCCGAGACGATCAGCGAGTTCAGGAAGTAGCGGGCCAGCGGCACGGTGTGCCAGATGTCCGCGTACGGCCGCAGCGTGAAGCCGCTCGGGAACCAGCGGAACGGCCCCTGTACGTCCTGGAGGGGCTTCAGCGACGAGACCACCATCACGAAGACGGGGGCCAGTGCGAAGGCCGCCAGCAGCGTCAGCACGATGCGCCGCGTCCACACGAAGGAGCGGGGCGAGGCCATGGGGCTGCGGATGTCAGTCATCCTGCCTCCTCAGGGAGGTGACGAGCAGGTAGAGCGCCGTCACGACGAGCAGGAAGAGCAGCAGGAGCACGGACATCGCCGAGCCGGAGCCGAAGTTCCAGGTCACGAAGGACGACTGGTAGATGTGGATCGAGATCAGGTCCGCCGCGTCCGGCGCGGCCCGCCCGAACAGCACGTAGGGCGTGTTGAAGTCGTTGAACGTCCACAGGAACAGCACGAGCACCAGCACCAGGTTCACCGGCCGCAGCGAGGGCAGCGTGATCCGGCGGATCTGCTGCCAGATCCCGGCGCCGTCCATCGCCGCCGCCTCGTACAGCTCGCGCGGGATGTTCTGCAGTCCGGCCATCAGGCACAGGAAGGCGAACGGCCACTGGCGCCACACGGAGACGGTGACCAGCGCCCAGAAGCTGTTGTCGCCGATCAGCCAGAAGGGCTTGCCGGAGGTGAGGTGCAACTGGTCGTGCAGGACGTGGTTGATCATGCCGGTGTCGCGCTGGAACATGAACGACCAGGTGATCACCGCCGCGTAGACCGGCAGCGCGTACGGGACGAGGAAGACCCCGCGCAGCAGCCCCCGGCCCCGGAACGTGTCCTGCATGAGGATCGCGGCGGCGGTGCCGAACAGCCAGGACAGCGCCACGGCCAGCAGGGTGAACTCGCACGTGACGACGAAGGAGTTGAGCAGGTCCTTGCCGACGGGCGCGCTGAAGTCGACCGCCACACGGTAGTTGCCCAGGCCCTTCCAGGGCGCGGCCGACCAGTCGCTGATGAAGAACTGCGTGAGCTCCTTGAAGCTCATCACCACGCCGACGACCATCGGGATCAGGTGGATCAGCAGCTCCAGCGCGAGCGCGGGCAGCAGCAGCACGTACGGCAGGGAGCCGCGACGCACCCGCGCGGAGAGCCCGAACAGGCGCCGGCGGGGCCTTCCCCCGGCGGCCCGCCGGCCGCCGGAGGAAGGAGACTTCGGGGTGTGCCGTACGGGCGGCACGGTGGTGGTCATGGGGTGCTCCGTGCTCACGAGGCCGGCATCTGCTGCTGGGCCTTCTCGAGGGCGGCCTTGACGCTGTCGGTGGTGACCGGCTGCCCGGCGGCGGCCGCGGCGAAGAGGTCCTTCATCGCGGTGCCGACGGTGGTCTCGAACTGGCTCTCGTTGGCGACCTGCGGGAGCGGTGCGGCACTGTTGGCGAGCGCGTCGGCGAGCACCTTCAGGTCCGGCGTCGAGAAGGCCGCGTCGGACTGGGCCGCCTTGACCGGCGGGAGCGAGCCGTAGGTCCCGTTGAGGATCTTCTGCTCGTCGTCGCTGGTCATGAACTTCACGAACTTCAGGGCGCCGTCGACGTTCTTGGTCTTGTTGAAGACGGCGAGGTTGATGCCGGCGACCATCGAGTTGACGGCGGTGTCACCGGTGGCGCCCTTGGTCTGGAACGGCACCTGGGCGACGCCGTAGTCCTCGGGCTTCATGCCGTGGGACTTCAGCGAGGACCCGGCGGCCTGCCACAGCAGCATGCCGGCCTTGCCGGTGGCGAAGTCGGCGACCGACTGGTTGGCCGCGTACTCGGCGTTGCCGGGGGCGGCGATCTTGTCGTTGGCGATGAAGTCGATGTACTGCTTGACCGCCGCGACCGCCTCGGGGGTGGTGAAGGTCGGCTTGCCGGAGGCGTCGAAGAAGTCGGCGCCGTGCTGCTTGCCGAAGACGAAGGCGTGGTGGACGTTCTCCGAGAGGTTGCCGCCCTCGACCGCGAGGCCGTACTTGCCGCCCTTGGTCAGCTTCTTGCCGTCCGCGACGAGCTCGTCCCAGGTGGCCGGCGGCGCGGCGATGCCGGCGTCGGCGAACATCTTCTTGTTGTAGTAGAGCCCGTACGCCAGCGAGTACAGCGGGACCGCGGCCGGGTCCTTGCCCTCGGCGCCGGTCGCGCCGAGCGCGGCGTCGACGAAGCGGTCCTTGCCGCCGATGGCGTCGAACGCCTTGGCGTCGAACGGCATCAGCGCGTTGGTGGCCTGGAGCGACGCCGACCAGGTGTTGCCTATGTTGAGCACGTCCGGGCCCTGACCGGAAGTGGCGGCGGCGAGGATCCGGTTGAGGAGGTCGGACCAGGGGACGACCTCCAGCTTGACCTTGATGCCGGTCTGCTTCTCGAACTTCGCGAGCTCGGGCTCCAGGACTTCCTTGTCGTTCTCCAGGCTGCTGCCCTGGTTGCTGGCCCAGTAGGTCAGCGTCTTGGAACCGCCGCCGCTGCTGTCGGTCGAGGAGCCGCCGCCGCAGGCGGTGGCTGAGGCGATGAGCGCGGCCGCGACTGCGGCGGCGGCCGTCGTACGGATGATGTGCATGACCGGGGACCCTCTCAGGGGGTGATGACTTCGGGAGATGAAGAGCGTCACGCCTTAATTCAAGGCGTGATTTAACGTCTGAGAAAACCTGGCGTCAAGACTTGGCGCAGCGATAGATTCAGCCGGGGAGGGAACACCATGGCAGACCGAAGCAAGCGCACCGTCCGTGACCTGCGGCGGGGCAACCGTTCGTCGATCCTGCGCCACCTCTACTTCGAAGGCCCGCTCAGCCGTCAAGAGTTGGCCAGGGACACCGGCCTCAGTACGGGCTCGATCAGCAACGTGGTCGCCGAGCTCATCGGGGACGGAGTGGTGGAGGAGGCCGGCTCGGTGGAGTCCGACGGCGGCCGCCCGCGCGTGATGCTCAAGGTGGCTCCGCGGCACGGCTTCGTCATCGGTGTCGACGTCGGCGAGACCGGCGTCCGGGTCACCCTCTTCGACCTCGCCCTGACCGAACTCTCCTCCACCGAACGGCCGCTGGCCGACAGCGGCCACGACGTCTCCCTGGTCGTGCGGCTGATCCTCGAAGGGCTCGCGGCGGTCCTGGAGGACAGCCAGGCCGACCCCGCGCACGTACTCGGCGTCGGCATCGGCGTGCCCGGCATCGTCGAGCAGGGCACCGGCGGCGCCGGCGCGGTCGTGCACGGCCAGACCATCGACTGGGACGCCGTCCCGCTCGGCGCGCTGCTCGCCGAGGGCACCGATCTCCCCCTCCACATCGACAACGGCGCCAAGACCCTCGGCCAGGCCGAGCTGTGGTTCGGCGCCGGCCGCGGCGCCCGCAGCGCCGTGATCGCCCTGCTCGGTTCCGGGGTCGGCGCCTGCGTCGTCGCCGAGGGCAAGCCCTACCGCGGGGCCAGCAGCAGCGCCGGCGAATGGGGCCACACGACCCTCCAGGTCGGCGGGCGCCTCTGCCGCTGCGGGTCCCGCGGCTGCCTGGAGGCGTACGTCGGCGCCGAGGCCCTCATCGACCGCTGGGGCGCGGACGCCCCGGCCGGGGTCAGCGAGGAGACGGCGATCGCCGCCCTCGTCGCCGCGGCCGAGGCCGGCGACCGCACGGCGGTGGAACTGCTCGACGAGACCGCGGAGTACCTCGGCGCGGGCATCGCCGACCTCGTCAACCTCTTCAACCCCGAGCGGATCGTGCTCGCCGGCTGGACCGGTCTGATGATCGGGCCCCGGCTGCTGCCCGCCGTCCGCGAGGCCACGGCCGCGTACGCGCTGCGCCACCCCTGCGCCCAGACCTCGATCGAGCTCGGGCTGCTCGGCCCCGACGCGGTCACCGTCGGCGCGGCCACCCTGCCGCTCGCCCGCTTCCTCGACGCCGGGGGCCGGGCGCCCGCCCCCGCCCCCCGGCCCGAGGAGCATGCGGAACCGAATCGTCCGGGCCGGTCGTTGTCAGGGACGTCCGCCTGAAGCAGCCCACCCCCAGAACGACCCGGAGACCGCGGTGACCCTCAAGCAGCAGATCGTCGGCAACGCCATGCAGATGGCCGTGTGCACCCTCGAACCCGGCCAGACCGTCTACTGCGAGGCCGGCAAGTTCCTCTTCAAGACCGCGAATGTGAGCATGGACACACGGCTCGCCGGGCCGGGCGGCAACGCGCAGCAGCAGAGCGGCGGGGGCGGCATGGGCGGCATGGGCGGCATGCTCCGCCAGGCCATGGGCACCGCGATGCAGGTCGGCCAGCGCATGCTCGCCGGCGAGAGCATCGCCTTCCAGTACTTCAGCGCGAGCGGCGGCGAGGGCACCGTCGGCTTCGCCGGGGTGCTGCCCGGCGAGATGCGGGCCCTGGAGCTGGACGGCTCGCGCGCCTGGTTCGCCGAGAAGGACGCCTTCGTGGCCGCCGAGTCCACCGTCGAGTTCGGCATCGCCTTCCAGGGCGGCCGCACCGGCATGAGCGGCGGTGAGGGCTTCATCCTGGAGAAGTTCACCGGCCGCGGCACGGTGATCATCGCGGGCGCGGGCAACTTCATCGACCTCAACCCCGCCGACTTCGGCGGCCGCATCGAGGTCGACACCGGCTGCATCGTCGCCTTCGAGGAGGGCATCCAGTACGGCGTGCAGCGCATCGGCGGGCTCAACCGCCAGGGGATCATGAACGCCGTCTTCGGCGGCGAGGGGCTGTCCCTGGCCACCTTGGAGGGCAACGGCCGGGTCATCCTGCAGTCCCTGACCATCGAGGGACTGGCCAACGCGCTGAAGAAGGCCCAGGGCGGCGACAAGCAGGGCCCGACCGGAGGACTGTTCTCCACCCACGCGGGCTGACGCCGGCCGCTCTGCCCTCCGGCAGGCGCCCACGAGCCGGGGCCCCCAATCCTCCGGCAGGCGCCCCCGGGCTCACACCACCCCGGCGGACTCCAGGACGTTGCGCAGCGCCCGGTCCAGGGCGGCCCGCACGTCCGTCGGGTCGCTGAGCGCGGCCGTCATCGCCGCGCCGTCACGCAGCATCATCAGCGTCACCGCGTCCTCCGCCGGGTGCGGGGCGCCCGCCTCGGCCAGCAGCCGTTCCGCCACCCCGCGCAGCCAGCCGCGGTGGGCGACGATGGCGTGCGTCACGGGGTCGTCCGGGTCCGGGTACTCGGCGGCGGCGTTGAGGAAGGGGCAGCCGCGGAAACCGGGCGCGCACAACTGGTCGCCCAGCGCCCCGGCCACCGCGAGCAGCGCCTCCCGCGCGCCGAGTCCGCCGAGGGCGCCCTCGGTGTACGAGCGGATCTGCCGGTCCGTTTCCCGGATGTAGCTGAGGACCAGCTGCTCCTTGCCCGCGAAGTGCCGGTAGAGCGTGGCCCGGGTGGTCGAGGCCTCGGTGACGATGCGGTCCATGCCCACCGCGTGGATCCCCTCGGCGTAGAACAGCCGGGACGCGGTCGCGAGGATGCGCTCGCGCGGCGGGGCGTCCGCGGGCACGGTGGCCTCGGAGGGGGCGAGCGGGGCGGCGGGCGGGGCGTTCATGTCCTTGACGTTAGCGGACGGCCACGCGTAGTGTCCCGGCAAGAACGAACGTTCTGTCTTTCGCTGTGAATTTCCGTGCTGCCCGGAGCCGTCCGTGCGCCGCCACGCCCGGCCCGCACCACGCCCGTGCCCGCCGTACGAGAGGACCCCACCCCATGGCCGTGCCCGAGATCGGCGCCCCCGCCCCCGACTTCACCCTCTCCGGGGTGCTGCTCACCGACGCCGGCGCCGAGCGTGCCGAGTACTCGCTGTCCGCGCAGCGCGGTGCCCCGCTCGTGCTCGCCTTCTACCCGGGCGACGACTCGGCGGTCTGCACCAAGCAGCTGTGCTCCTACACCTCCGACCTGGACCGCTTCCGCGACCTCGGCGCCACGGTGTGGGGGATCAACCTCAGCGACCTCGACAGCCACGAGCACTTCGCCCGCAAGCGCGACCTGCGCTTCCCGCTGCTCGCCGACACCGACCGCTCGGTGGTCAAGGCCTACGGCATCTCGCTGCCCGGACTCGGCCTGAAGCGCTCGGTGTTCATCGTCGACGCCGAGGGCATCGTGCGCTGGAAGCACGTGGCCCGCATCGGGCTCACCTACCAGGACACCGACGCCATCGTCGCGCAGCTGGCGGCCCTCGCCCCCCGCTGAGCCGCCCCGCGCCCCCCTTACGGGCGAGCGTGAAGCTGCGCTGTTGCCGAGCTTAAGAAAAGATCGATGGACTGAACGCCCGGAGCCGGGCAGATTGCTGTCTGCCCGGCGCACCGCGCGAGCAGGCGCCGACGGGTGCCGCCGCTCCGCCCCGGGTTCTTCCGTGCCCGGTCCGCGTTCCCCCGTGCGGACCGGGCCACATCGTCTGCCGGCAGGAGTCGCAAGAGTGAAGGCACTGGTGAAGGAGAAGGCCGAGCCCGGCCTGTGGCTGCGGGACGTCCCCGAGCCGGAGATCGGCCCCGGTGACGTCCTCATCAAGGTGCTGCGGACCGGCATCTGCGGCACCGACCTGCACATCCGTTCCTGGGACGGCTGGGCCCAGCAGGCCGTGAGCACCCCGCTGGTCCTCGGGCACGAGTTCGTCGGCGAGGTCGCGGCGATCGGCTCCGACGTCGCCGACATCAAGACCGGCGACCTCGTCAGCGGCGAGGGCCACCTGGTGTGCGGCAAGTGCCGCAACTGCCTCGCCGGCCGCCGCCACCTGTGCCGCAACACCGTCGGCCTCGGCGTCGGCCGCAACGGCGCCTTCGCCGAGTACGTGGCACTGCCCGCGTCCAACGTGTGGGTGCACCGCGTCCCCGTCGACCTCGACATCGCCGCGATCTTCGACCCCTTCGGCAACGCCGTCCACACCGCGCTGTCCTTCCCGTTGGTCGGCGAGGACGTGCTGATCACCGGCGCGGGACCGATCGGCATCATGGCCGCCGCCGTCGCCAAGCACGCCGGCGCGCGCAATGTCGTCATCACCGACGTCAGCGACTACCGCCTCGACCTCGCCCGCAAGATCGGGGTCAGCCTCGCCCTGAACGTCGCGGAGACCACCATCGCCGAGGGCCAGCGCGAGCTCGGCCTGCGCGAGGGCTTCGACATCGGCCTGGAGATGTCCGGCCGCCCCGAGGCCATGCGCGACATGATCGACAACATGACGCACGGCGGGCGGATCGCGATGCTCGGCCTTCCGTCCCAGGAGTTCGCGGTCGACTTCGCCAAGATCGTGACGTCGATGATCACGATCAAGGGCATCTACGGCCGCGAGATGTTCGAGACCTGGTACGCCATGTCGGTGCTCCTGGAGGGCGGTCTCGACCTCGCCCCCGTGGTCACCGGCCGCTACTCCCACCGCGACTTCGACGCCGCCTTCGACGAGGCCGCCGGCGGTCGCTGCGGCAAGATCGTCCTCGACTGGACCGCCTGATTTCTCTGTGGCCCGGTTCGTCCGACCTCGGGGCGCCTGCTGCCGTCCGCGCCCCACACACTCGGGAGACCCCCATGTTCGAATCCGTCCGCGACGACCTGCGCGGCACCCTCGACGAGATCCGTGAGGCGGGCCTGTTCAAGCCCGAGCGCGTGATCGGCACGCCGCAGAACGCGTCCGTCGGCGTCACCTCCGGCGGCCGCCCCGGCGACGTCCTCAACTTCTGCGCGAACAACTACCTCGGCCTCGCCGACCACCCCGAGGTCACCGCGGCCGCCAAGGAGGCGCTGGACCGCTGGGGCTACGGCATGGCGTCCGTGCGCTTCATCTGCGGCACGCAGGAGGTCCACAAGGAGCTGGAGGCACGGCTGTCGGCGTTCCTCGGCACCGAGGACACGATCCTCTACAGCTCCTGCTTCGACGCCAACGGCGGTGTCTTCGAGACCCTGCTCGACGAGCGCGACGCGGTCATCTCCGACGCCCTGAACCACGCCAGCATCATCGACGGCATCCGGCTGTCCAAGGCCCGCCGCCTGCGCTACGCCAACCGCGACATGGCCGAGCTGGAGGCCCGCCTGAAGGAGGCCGGCGACGCCCGCCGGCGCCTCGTCGTCACCGACGGCGTCTTCTCGATGGACGGCTACGTGGCGCCGCTGCGCGAGATCTGCGACCTCGCCGACCGCTACGACGCCATGGTCATGGTCGACGACTCGCACGCCGTCGGCTTCACCGGCCCCGGCGGCCGCGGCACCCACGCGCTGCACGACGTGGTCGACCGGGTCGACATCATCACCGGCACCCTCGGCAAGGCCCTCGGCGGCGCCTCCGGCGGCTACGTCGCCGCCCGCGCGGAGATCGTCGCGCTGCTGCGCCAGCGCTCGCGCCCGTACCTGTTCTCCAACTCCCTCGCCCCGGTGATCGCGGCCGCCTCGCTGAAGGTCCTGGACCTGATCGAGGACTCCGAGGACCTGCGCGTCCGCCTCGCGGAGAACACCGCGCTCTTCCGCTCCCGCATGACCGAGGCCGGCTTCGAGATCCTGCCCGGCGACCACCCCATCGCGCCCGTCATGATCGGCGACGCCGCGGAGGCGGGCCGGATGGCCGACCTGCTGCTGGAGCGCGGCGTCTACGTGATCGGCTTCTCGTACCCCGTCGTGCCGCACGGCAAGGCCCGCATCCGCGTGCAGCTGTCGGCCGCGCACTCCACCGAGGACGTCGAGAAGGTGGTGGCCGCGTTCATCGCTTCGCGCGAGGCCCTGGCAGGATGAATGGGTGATTGACGCACGACGGCTGCGGACCCTGCGGGCCGTGGCGGACCACCGGACGGTGACCGCCGCGGCCGCCGCGCTGTACCTGACGCCGTCGGCGGTCTCCCAGCAGCTCGCCGCCCTGGAGAACGAGACCGGTCACCGGCTGCTGGAACGCGGCGGGCGGGGCGTCCAGCTGACCCCCGTCGGTGAGATCCTGCTCACGCACGCCAATGCCGTCCTCGCTCAGCTGGAGCGCGCCGAGGCCGAGCTGGCCGCGTACACCTCCGGCGCGGCCGGAGAGGTCACCGTCGCCTCCTTCGCCACCGGCATCGCGCTCGTGCTCGCCCCCGCCATCACGGCGCTCGGCCGCGCCGCGCCCGGCATCCGGGTCCGCGTGCGCGACGCCGAGGGCGACGAGTCGCTGCCGATGGTGCTCGACGGCCGCGCCGGGATAGCCGTCGCGGTCGAGTACCGCGGCGCCCCGAGCGCCGACGAGCGGCTCGCCCGCGTCCCGCTGTACGCCGAGCCCTTCGACGCCGTCCTGCCGGCGGGCCACCCCCTCGCGGACGCCGCGACACCGGCCGTCCGCGTCGCCGACCTCGCCGACCAGACGTGGATCGGGCCCTACCCCGGCAACCCCTGCCACGACGTGGTCGTGCTCGCCTGCGAGTACGCGGGCTTCCAGCCGCGGCTGGAGCACTCCTCCGACGACTTCCGCGCCGTCGTCGCGCTCGCCGCGGCGGGCGCGGGCGTCGCGCTGGTGCCGCGCAGCGCCCTGCGCGACATGGACCTGTCCGGGGTCGCCGTCCGCCCCGTCCACGACGTCGTCGCCACGCGCCGTGTCTTCGCCGCCGTCCGTCGCGGTGCTGAGGACCACCCGTTGCTGCGTCCTGTCCTGGACGCCCTGCGCGCTGCGGCGGAGGACGCGGCTTAGGGTTCCGTCGCGCGGTGTCCTGGGGTCGGTGTCCGATCCGTCCACGGTGTCGTGGCGATCCGCCGTCCGTCGCGGTGCCGAGGACCACCCGTTGCCGCGTCCCGCCGCGCCCGGCGCGGCCCGCGGGGGCGACTCCGGCAAACACCGGACGCCCTCCGTACCGCGGTGACATCATCGGCAGCGTCCGGGGGAGCAGGGGAGCAGGCGTCCGGGGACGGGGGAGAGCATGTCGCGTGCCGAACGGATCGAGGAGATCAGGGCCCGCCGGGCCCGGCGGGCCGAATGGCTGGACGGGGCCCACGGCTGGGTGACCGACACCCTCGGCCGGCTGCGCGAACTCGACGCGCTCCGCACCGAGATGCTGGCCCTGGTGCCCGACGAGGCGCAGGACCGGCTGCTGGCCCTCGGCGCCGAACTGGGCGACCTGCTGGAGGAACTGCCCACCGAGGCCGCCGTCACGGAGGCCGCCGCGTCGCGCTTCCGGCGCGCCACCCTCAACGTCGGCGTCATCGGGCGGGCCCGGCAGGGCAAGAGCCGGATGATCAGGAGCCTGACCGGGCTGTCGGACCGCGAGGTGCCGACCGGCGACGGCGGCTTCTGCACCGGCGTCACCAGCGTGCTGCGCCACGAGGACGGCGTGCCCACCCGCGCGCAGGTCTTCCTGCACACCGAACGCTCCTTCCTGCACGAGGTGATCGCGCCCTACTACGCCGAACTCGGCCTCGGCCCCGCCCCCACCACCCTGACGGAGTTCGCCCGGCCCCTGCCGCCGGCGCCCGAGGGCGACGGCGCCGTCGAGGGCAGCCGCTACGGGCACCTGGCGGCCTTCCACGCCGCACTGCCGGAGTACCGCCACTACCTGACGACGAACTCGCCTTACCCCATCGGACCCGAGCGCGTCCGCGAGTTCGTCGCCCAGTCCGACGAGCGGGACGAGCAGCGCCACCACGCCTTCCGCGCGGTCCGGCACGTCCGCATCACCACGCACTTCGCGCAGCAGGACTGGACCGGACTGTCGCTGATCGACCTCCCCGGTCTCGGCGACACCAACCTCCAGGACGCGCAGCGCATCGTGGGCGCCCTGCGCGACGAGATCGACGTGGTGGTCTTCGTCCGCCGCCCCGACCCGCTCGGCGACGGCCTCGACACCTACGACCACCAGCTCTACGACCACGTGCGGGAGGGACTGACCGGAGCCGAACTCGCCCGCTGCTCCTTCCTGGTGGTCAACCGGGTCAGCGGCCCCGCGGGCGACAACTCGGCCAACGCCCGCAAGATGGTGGACGAGTGGCTTCCGGCCTCCCGCTTCCAGGTCGCCGGGGCGCACATCGTGGACTGCACCCGGCCGGACGAGGTCGCCGCCATGACCGACGCGGTGCTCGACCATCTCGTGGCCCACCTCGACGAACTCGACGAGCAGCACCTGGCCGAGCGCGCCGAGAAGCTGGCCGAACTGCGCGAGCGCACCGCCCGGCTGGCCGCCCGCGCGGGCCGGCTCGCCGACCTGGCCCAGCCCTCGGAGATCTGGTTCCTGCCCTTCAACGGCCTGTTCGAGCAGACCTACGAGCAGATGGCCAACGCCCTGGCCGCTCTCGTACGGAGCCTGCGGGAGGACCGCGACCTGACCGACGGCCTGCTCGCGGACGCCGTCGAGGAGATCCTCGACGCCGCGCAGAACGACCCCGGCCATCCGACGGTCGCCCAGCTCGTCGCGCGCGCCGACGCCGAGGGCGGCCTCAGCGTCGCCTACGGCAAGTACCTGAACGAGTCCCGCGCCCGGCTCTCCCGCCGCTTCCTGGAGTGCGACGTCGCCCTGCACGCCCGCACCGCCCGCATGCAGGACGAGGTCGCCGGTGTGCTGCGCGGCCCGGGCAGCCTGGGCGGCCTGGCCGGACTCGGCGGAGCGGAGGGCCGGGAGTTCCTGCTGCGCACCGCCGAGCGCATCCCGCGCGTGCGGCAGGAGGGCGGCAGCGAGATCCGGTACGCGCTGGAACTGCTGGCCGGCTTCACGCTGTCCTACCGGGGCATGCTCCAGCACCGGGTGCGCACCTGCCTGGACGGGCTGCACGCCGACAGCCCCACCATGCCCTTCCCGCACGACCGGTCGCCCAGCGGGCAGGAAGTGCTGGAGATGCTGGAAGTCGCCTACGACGAGGCGCTGTTCGCCTGCCGCGGCGAGCTGCACAAGGTGCTCGCCGAACCCAGCGCGGCGGTCTTCTCCCTGGTGGAGGAGTTCCACGACCGGGTGATCTCGGCGGCCGGGACCAAGGAGGAGTGGCGGGTGTTCTACCAGGACGTACGGGCCGAGATCTGGCCCGGACGCTTCGCGGCCCTCGCCGAGGACGCGGCGCACCTTCGGCGCTGGTCCGAGGCCGTCCGGCAGCTCGGGACCCGCACCGCCGCCGGTACCGAGGGCGGCGCGGCCGCCGGTAAGGAGACCGCGGCATGAGCGAGTCCGGCCGCCACGTGCTCGACGTCGGCATGCTCGGCCCCTCGGGTGCCGGCAAGACCTCCCTCCTGGCCTCCATGTACGTCCAGTACGCCTCGGTCGCGGGCGCCACCGACCTCGACCTCACCCCGGTGGGGGAGACCGCGGCCAAGCTCACCGACGCGGTCTCGGTCCTGGAGTCGCTCTCCCGGTCCGTGCAGGTCCGCGGCGGCATCGAGCAGACCACGACCACCGACGTCCACCGCTACGAGATCGCGGTCGGCCGCAAGGGCCGCAAGGCGCGCTTCCGGATGTGCTTCACCGACTACGCGGGCGAGGTGCTGCGGGACCTCGACGCCGGCCCGGTGGGCCGCAAGGTGCGGGCCTCGCTCCTCAACAGCCCGGTCGTGGTCCTCGCGGTCGACACCCCCGCGCTCATGGCCCTGGACGGCGAGTACCACCAGCGCATCAACCTCCCGCACCTGATGTACGAGCGGATCAAGGAACTGCTCGTCGAGGACGAGCAGCGGCCGCGCCTGCTGATCATCGTGCCGCTGAAGTGCGAGCGCTGGGTCGCCACCCGCCAGGGGACCGAGGCCCTGATGGAGCGGGTCCGCGAGGGCTACCGCCCGCTGCTGGACTACATCGCCCACGCCGATGTGCGCCCGCGCGTGGGCTGCGTCGTCACACCCGTGCAGACCACCGGCTCCATCGTCTTCTCCACGATCAAGCAGACACCGGGCGGCGGTGTGCAGTTCCACTACCGCAGCCGGACGCCGGGCGCGCCGTACCGGCCCGTCGACACCGACCAGCCCCTGCGGTACGCGCTGCGCTTCGTCCTGAGCGAGTACCGCCGCAGGCGCGGGTTCTGGCGGGAGGCGGTCGACGAGGTGTTCGGCACGGACGTCGCCCTCCAGGAGGCCGTCGCGGCGTTCGCGAGGTCGGGCTCCGAACGCGACGGGCTCCACGTGGTCCAGGACCACCCGCACCTGAGTCCCGCCGCCGGTGCCACCGGGGGCCGCGGGTGACCGTCGCCTGGTCCTTCCACTCGCGCGGCCGGCTCCCCGAGCAGGGCTACACATGGCTGCCCGCGGACGGGGCAGCGGGCGCCGACCCCGAGGTGCTGCTGCGGGGCTGCGCCGGCCGCTCCGTCAACGACCTGGTGGACGACACCAAGGCCTCCCTCCTTCTCCACGCCCTTAAGGGCGGTGCGGGCGGCAGGCCGCTGTGGGTCCTGCTGCTGACCGGGCTGCGCTCCGGGGACACCGTCGGCGACCACATGCTCCGGCCCATCCGGCTGCTGCTGCTCGGCACCGGTCCGGGCGTCGGCGAGAAAGGGCTGCCCCCGGCCGAACTGCTTGCGGTCGCACGGCTCTTCCTCACCGGCGGCATGGAGGAGGACCTGCCCGTCACCCACGGCCACCCGGCGGGCACCCCGGGCTTCGCCGTCGACGCCGGCGGCTGGGAAGCCCTGCTGGAACGCGCCCGTGCGTGCGCGCCGGAGGCGGTGCCGGTGCCGGGCCCGAACGAGATCCGGCTCCTCCCCGACTCCCCGGACGAGCGCGCGGCAGCCGCCGGCATGCTCGCCGACCTCGAACACCGCCGTACGCAAACCGGGTTCGGCCTGGACGGAGCCCGGCTGACCGGGTCCGTCAGCCGCCCGCTCCTGATCGTCACCTCTCTGCTCGGCAGCGAGTCGCTGCTGGCGGTACGTCCCTGGTACGCGCTCGGCACGAGAGTGGGGCGGCCCGTCCACGCGAAGTGGGACCGGCAGAACGGCCAGTCGCTCCTTGAGGGTTCCGTCCGGCGGGTGACGGATGCCCTCGGAAGGACGGGTTTCGTGCTGACCCTTGTGACGCTGGTCGCCCTGGGCGCCCTCGGGGCGGTCATCGCGGTGATCGCCTGAGGCCCGGCCGGGCCCGCCGTGGCGGCGGTGGGCACGGCACGGGAGGCGCCGACTACAGGTCGAACTCGGCGGGCGCCAGGTCGAGCGCGTAGCAGGCCTCGCGGACGACGCCCTGCTCGGTCTTGTCGAAGTTGCCGTCGGCGCCGCCGATCACGATGCCGATCTGGACCACGGCACGCGCCTCGGCCGGCTTCTTCTTGGCCTTGGCGACCTCCTGGAGCACGCTGACCTTGCCGAACTCGAAGTCGGCGGTGAGCTTGTTCAGGTAGTCGTCGAAGCGCCGCTGCAGGTCGGCGGCGGGGAAGTTCTGCAGCACCTCGTTGGTCGCGATGAGCTGGGCGACCCGTGCCCGCTCCGACGGGTCGATGGTGCCGTCGGCGGCGGCGACCAGGGCACACATCGCCATGCTCGCGTCGCGGAAAGCGCCGCTCTTGAGATCGTTCTTCTTGGCGACGAGCTGTGTCTGCATTGAGGCAGTGGTGTCCTTGAGCCGGTCCCAGAAGGCCACGGGGTAACTCCTCGGTTTCTCTGTTCACGCGTCGGCGCGGGCAATGGGGCCAACGAAGCAGCGCTCCCGGAGGTGCCCGGTGGCGCGGCGAACCGTGAAGTCCCCCGACGGTCGTGATGGCCGGGAAACATCGCCGGACCGCCGGCCGCCTCTCGCAGCGGCCGCGACCGGGTTACCGTGCAGAGATGGAGACGGTTGACCTGACAGCCCTCGGCGAGGCATTCACCGCCGACCCCTATCCGGTCTACGCCCGGCTGCGCGAACTGGGCCCGGTGCATCGCGTGCGCACACCCGAGGGCGAGATGTGGCTGATCGTCGGCCACGACCAGGCACGGGCGGCGCTGACCGATCCGCGGTTCGCCAAGGACGCTCGTGCGCTCGGCTGGATCCTGTACGACGAGGAGCTGCTCGGACGCCACATGCTCGTGTCCGATCCGCCCGAGCACACCAGGCTGCGCAAGCTCGTCGCCCGCGAGTTCACCGCACGGCGGATCGATCAACTGGCATCCCGGGTGCAGGAGATCACCGACGGACTGCTGGACGCCATGACCAGCGGGCCCGGTGGCCGGGCGGACCTCGTCGAGTCCCTGGCCTATCCGCTGCCGATCACCGTCATCTGCGAGCTCCTGGGCGTGCCGGACCTGGACCGCGCGGCGTTCCGCGCGTGGTCGAACGAGGTGGTCGCGCCGACCGGCTCGGAGGCCGAGCGGGCGGCGTACGAGCAGCTTGCCGAGTATCTGGACGAACTGATCGAGGACAAGCGCTGCGCGCCGGGCGACGACCTGATGAGCGCCCTGATCCGCACCGTCGCCGAGGACGGCGACCGGCTGTCCCGCCCCGAGCTCAGCGGCATGGCCTTCCTGCTGCTCGTCGCGGGTCACGAGACGACGGTCAACCTCATCTCCAACGGTGTCCGCGCCCTGCTCACCCACCCGGACCAACTCGCCCTCCTCCGCGCCGACAAGGGACTTCTCGAAGGCGCCGTGGAGGAGATGCTCCGCTGGGACGGCCCCGTGGAGACCGCCACCTTCCGCTTCACCTCCGAGCCCGTGGAGATCGCGGGCACCGTCATCCCGGCCCGGGAGCCGGTGCTCGTCGCCCTCGCCTCCGCCGATCGCGATCCGGAACACTTCGGCGAGCCCGATCGCTTCGACATCCGCCGCGACACCCGCGGCCACGTCGCCTTCGGCCACGGCCTCCACCACTGCCTGGGCGCACCCCTGGCCCGCCTCGAAGGCCGCATCGCCATCGGCTCCCTGCTCGAACGCTGTCCCGACCTCGCCCTGGACACCGACCTCGACGCCCTTCAGTGGCTGCCCGGGATGCTCATGCGCGGTGTCCGCTCGCTGCCGGTGCGCTTCGGCTGAGCGCCCGTGGCGGCCGCGCGACCCCCGGCCCGTCGAGCGGCAGGCGCCCGTCCCCGCGTCGATCGTGCTCACCATGCCCGTCGTCCCCTTCCCGGCCTCCCGGCCTGTCTGTCCCGTCCGCACTGTCTGTCCTGTCGGTCCTTTCTGAATGGGCAAACCACCGTTCCGCTCCGCCGCGTTGCACGCCCGGCGGGAATTAACCCGATGCGGTGACACGACAGGCCTGGCAGGCTGCGCCGATGGACCGCCGACGGATCTCCCGCATCGCACACAGCGACCACCCCGTAGCCGCCCCGCTCGACGACGCCTCCGTACGCGGCCTGCTCGACCGCGCGCTGCGCCGGGGCGACGAACGCGTACTGGACCTCGGCTGCGGCGAGGGCGCCTGGCTGCTGCGTGCGCTGGCCGGCCACCCGGAGGTGACGGCGGAGGGCGTCGACACCGACGCGGCCGCCCTGGCCAAGGCCGCGCGGACGGCAGCGGACCTCGACGTCGCCGGGCGCCTGGTCCTGCACGAGCAGGATGCCCGCCGCCACACCTCCGCCTCCCCCTTCGACCTCGTGCTCAGCGTGGGAGCGACCCACGCCTTCGGCGGCCTGTCCGCGACCCTGTCCGCGGTCCGCGAGCACCTGGCTCCCAGCGGGCACGTCCTCGTCGGCGACGGCTTCTGGGAGCAGGAGCCCGCGCCCGCCCTGGTGGAGATGCTGGGCGACTTCGACGACCTGGCCACCACCGTCGACCGCGTCGTCGCCGACGGCTGGACCCCCGTGCACGGCCACATCAGCACACGCCAGGAGCTGGACGCCTACGAGTGGTCCTGGACCGGTTCCCTGGCCGCCTGGGCGCTCGACCACCCCACCGACCCCGACAGCGGCCAGGCCCTCGACGCGGCCGCCCGCCACCGCACGGAGTGGCTGCACGGCTACCGGGGCACGTTCGGCTTCGTCACCCTCCTGCTGCGGCGCACCACCGCGTGAACCGGGGTCCTCACAGCCCGGCGAGGTCCGCCACCGTCCGTGCCTCCCGCAGCACGCCGGCGGCGTCCGCGACGTGTCCGTGCTCGGTGAGCCACAGCGCGCTCTCCACCCGCCTCGCCACCGCCCAGGCCTCCAGCCGGGCCGCGTCCTTGCCGAGCGCGTCGGCGACCAGGGCGAACCGCCCTGCCAGCACCCGCCCCGGAGCGGGATGCGCGAAGGGGTCGTCGATCTGCTCCAGCAGCGGCCACGGGTCGTAGGCGGGGTCGCCGGTCATCGGCTTCGGGTCGATCGCGAGCCACGGGCGGCGTGTCGCGGCCAGGACGTTGCCCGGGTTGAAGTCGCCGTGGACGACGACCTCCCGGGACGCCGAACCGGGCAGTTCGCGCAGCAGCCGGACGCCGAGCGCGACCAGTCCCGGGTCGAAGGGCGGCCGGTGCCGTTCCATCCGTTCCTCCACGAGGCCGGCCCAGCCGGCGGTCACGTCCGCCAGCCGGTCGAACCCGCCGTCCCCCGCCGTACCGGCCCCCCACAGCTCGGCCAGGACCCCGGCCCCGGTCAGCAGCCGTTCCTCGGCGGTGAGGCCGCCTGCCGCCCCGAGCCCGCCACCGGGTGTGCAGCGCTCCAGCAGCAGGGCGTGCCGCCGTGCGTCGTGCCGGTGGACCCGTACCGCCCCGCGCCCGTCCCACAGCCGCAGGGCGGCCGCCTCGCCCTCGGCTTCCGGGTGGGGCCAGCCCACCTTGAGGACGGCCGGTGTGCCGTCCGGCAGCCACGCCTCGGCCGCCCAGGAGCAGCTTCCGCCGTCGTAGGAGCGCCCGAGCCGCAACGCCCAGCGCTCGCACATCTCCCCGACGAGGTCCGGCAGCCCGGCGAGCCACCGCGGCCCGCCCGGCAGGCCGCTCACGTTCCGTACGAGGGGCAGGGACGCGGACATCGTCACGGGAGGCACGTTCCGCATGCTGCCCGCCCCGGCCGGCAGCATCAAGCCGTTGTGCCCGGACGCCGACCCGGGCGGGCCGGGGCGCGGCCACCGCCCGGTGCCCTCAGCCCGCTGTTCTGATGTCGTCCCGCCCGTCCAGCCGGGCCCGCGCCTCCCGCCGGAAGCCGGCCACCAGGATGTGCAGGCCCACCACCAGCGCCCAGATGGGGAAGACCAGTTCCGCCCAGGCCACGCCGGGCACCACGAAGAGCAGCGTCAGGCCGACGAGGTAGCCCAGCAGCGCCAGCCAGCGCGGGAACGTGCCGAGGCGCAGCGCGACGGTGGACGCCGACAGGACGAACACGGCGGCCATCCGCATCGCGTACGTCGTCAGCAGGCTGTACGTGAAGTGCCCGCCGAAATACCAGAGCTGGGGCTGCCGCACTCCGGCCGCCGTGCCCGCGTCGGCCGTCGCCAGGAGGCTGCCGGCGCAGGCCGCCGCCCCGAAGAGGGTCGCCACGAAGATCAACCCGCTGCCCTGGAACACGGTGGCGAGGAACTTGTCCTCGGCGTTCCCCACGTGCGCGCGCACCGCCCCGATGAACCACAGGAAGAAGATCCCGGCGAAGGGGATGAGGCCGAGCGCCGTGCGCACCGTCTGGCGCGAACTGCCGCTCAGCGGCCCGCCGCTCGCCGCGTACTGCTGCCCCTCCGGGATCGCGACCCGCACCAGGACGATGGCCGCGCCGAGCAGGACCGCGAAGGCGATGCCCACCGCTCCGGCGGCTCGTGGTGTGCGCAGGGCCCGGACCGTATCTGACATCTGAGCCCTTCACGCATGTACGCACCCCGGCAACGACCTACGACCAGCAAGCACTGCCGCGGTCCGTGGCGCCACCCGGCCCGGCCCGGGCGGGTGACAGGGCACGAGGGGGCCGGGGCGCCCCCTCAGGTGGCCGGCCCGGCGGCCGCCGCCCCGGTCCCCGCGATCGCGGCGCTCTCTGCGATCTCCGCGATCCGGACCGGGCGCCGTTCGGCACGCGAGACCTCGCAGGCCTCCGCCACCAGGAGTGCTTCCAGCGCCTCCCGCCCGTCGCACGGATTCGCCGCCCTCCCGGCGACGACGCGCACAAAGGTGTCGATCTCGGCCCGGTAGGCGTCCCCGAAGCGGTCGACGAAGCCCGTCCAGGGATCCGGCACACCCGGTGCCGCGCCCGGCTCCACGGACGTGACCGGCGTACGGGCGCCGACGCCGACCGCGATCTGGTCGAGGGAGCCGGCGAGCTCCATGCGGATGTCGTAACCGGCACCGTTGTAGCGCGTGGACGTGGCCGTCACCAAGGTGCCGTCGTCCAGCGTCAGCAGTGCCGCGGCGGTGTCGACGTCGCCCGCCTCCCGGAAGAAGTCGGCCCCGCCGTTGGCGCCCATGGCGTACACCTCGACCACCTCGCGTCCCGTCACCCACCTGGTGGCGTCGAAGTCGTGGATGAGGCAGTCGCGGTAGAGGCCGCCGGACAGCGGCACGAACTCCGGTGGGGGCGGTGCCATGTCGGAGGTCATGGCCCGCACCGTGTGCAGCCTGCCGAGCCGGCCCGCCCGCACGGCCTCGCGGGCGGCGCGGTAGCCGGGGTCGAAGCGGCGCTGGAAACCCATCTGCAGGACGGTGCCCGCCTCCTCCACCTCGCGCAGCGCGGCGACCGTGGAGGCCAGGTCCAGGGCGATCGGCTTCTCGCAGTACGTGGGGAGCCCGGCCCGGACCGCACGCGAGATGAGCTCCGCGTGGGCGGCGGTCGCGGAGGCGATGACGACGGCGTCGGCGCCCGCGGCGAACGCCTCGTCCACCGAACCCGCCGCACGGGCGCCGGGGCCGAGCCGGCCTGCCGTCCCCGCGGCCCGCGCGGTGTCGGCGTCGGCGACGACCAGTTCGGTGACGTCGGGGTGCCCGTGCAGGGTCTCCGCATGGAACGACCCGAGGCGCCCGACACCGACGAGGACAACACGCATGAGCGGACGAGCCTTTCTTCCGGGGAAGGACGGGCGGCGCGGGCGCGGCGGCCAGGGAGTAACCGCCGCGTCCGCGCCCGATCCGGGACCACCAGGAGGCGGCGCGACGCCTGTCGTGCCGCGCCGCCGTCCGTCAGCGGTAGAACGCGGGGCGCTCGACCAGCGCGACCTCGACCCGGCCGCCCTCGCTCTGCGAGCGGAGTCCGGCCTCGCAGACCGCCGCCGCCGCGTAGCCGTCCCAGGCGCTCGGCCCGGTGACCTCGCCGCGCCGGGTGGCGTCCACCCAGGCCTGGACCTCGCGGTCGTACGCGTCGACGAAGCGCTCCACGAAGTCCTGGGCGATGGTGCCGCCCCAGCGGCCCGCCGTGTTGACGAGGAGGTCGTGGGCCTCGCCGATGCGCGCGCTGCCGCGCTCGCACACGGCCTCCGCCTGCACCTGGTAGCCGAAGCCGCAGTTGACGTTGATCTCGACGTCGGCGATCACGCCGCCGTCCGTCTCGAAGACCACCAGCTGCGGGTCGTCCAGGCCCTCGGGCGCGTTGGAGGACGGGCGCGGGCGCAGCACGGTCACGGCGGTGATCTCCTGGCCGAGCAGCCAGCGCGTCACGTCCATCTCGTGCACGACCGAGTCGTTGATGAGGTTGGCGTTCGTGTAGCCGGGCGGGACGCTCGCATTGCGGTGCCGGTTGTGCACCAGCAGCGGGCGGCCCAGCTCGCCGCTGTCGAGAAGGGCCTTGAGCTTCAGGTACTCGGCGTCGTAGCGCCGCATGAAGCCGACCTGCACCCGCCGGTGGCCCAGCTTCTGCTCGGCCTCCAGGACGCGCAGCGCCGAGGCGGCGTCCGGGGTGAGCGGCTTCTCGCAGAGCACGGGCAGGTCGTGCGCGAAGGCGGCCAGCAGCGCCGCCTCGTGGGCGGCGCCGGGGGAGGCGATGAGGACCGCGTCGACATCGCCGGCCGCCATGGCGGCGGCGGGGTCGGTGTAGGCCGTGCAGCCCTCGATGCCGGCGGCGACGCTCTTGACCCGCTCGGCGTCGACGTCCACGACGGCGGTCACGCGGGCCCCGCTGATCACGTCGTTGATGCGGCGCACATGGTCGGCGCCCATCTTGCCGGTCCCGACGACCGCGACCTTGAGGGTGGCGTGCTGCGTCATGATGCGTGTCATCCCTTTCGTGCGCGGGGCGTCAGGCGCCGCAGGAGCGGAGGAAAGCGCGGGTGCGCTGGGCGATGGGCAGCGGGCGGTCGGGCTCGCAGGGGTACATGTCCTGCTCGACGATGGCGAAGAGGTCGACACCGAGCCGCTGCGCGGCGGCAAGCACCGGCTCCAGGGCGGGGACACCGGCGGGCGGCTCGCACATGACGCCGCGCTGGACGGCCGGCCCGAACGGCACCTCGTTCTTGATCACGTCGGCGAGGATCTCCGGGTCGACCTGCTTCAGGTGCAGGTACCCGATGCGCTCGCCGTAGGTCTCGATCAGCTTGACGCTGTCGCCGCCGCAGTAGGCGTAGTGGCCGGTGTCCAGGCAGAGGTTGACCAGGCCGGAGTCGGTCGAGTCGAGGAAGCGGGCGACATGCTCCTCGGTGTCGATGTGGGTGTCGGCGTGCGGGTGCACGACGATGTCCAGACCGTAGGTGTCGCGCACCTGGCGCCCCAGGCGCTCCATGCCGGAGGCGAGGTGGCCCCACTGCTCGGCGGTGAGCTCGTGCGGTTCGATGATCTCGGCGGTCTTGTCGTCCCGCCAGAAGGACGGGATCACCACGAGGTGCCGCGCGCCCATGGCCTGCGTGAGGGCGGCGACCTGGCCGACGTGCTCCCAGGTGGCGTCCCAGACCGACGGGCCGCGGTGCAGGGAGGTGAAGACGGTGCCCGCGGAGACCTTCAGGCCGCGGGCGGAGGTCTCCTCGGTGAGCCGGGCGGGGTCGGTCGGCAGGTAGCCGTACGGGCCGAGCTCGATCCACTCGTACCCCGACTGGGCGACCTCGTCGAGGAAGCGCTGCCACGGCACCTGCTGCGGGTCGTCGGGGAACCAGACGCCCCACGAGTCGGGCGCGGACCCGATGCGGATCCGGTCCAGGGCGGGGGAGGCGGCGGTCATGAGGAGGGCTCCTCTCACCGGTCGGCGGTGACCGGTCGGGTGGTTCGGAAGTGGTGCTCGGTGCTGCGACGGTGCGGTTGCCCGCGAAGCCCGCGGTCCCGCTGGCAGCTTCGCTGTCCGACGGGGTCACCGTCAAGAGTTAGTCCTGACATATGGACGTCATGTCAGGTGGTGGGGAGTGGTGGCCGGACGCCGCGGCGGTCCGGGAAGGCGGCCCCGCACGCGGCGGGCCGCCCTTCTCCTGGGCGTCCAGGGGGCGTTCCCCCTGCCCCGGCTCACACCTCCTTCGGGTCGTCCGGGGCTTCCGGTTCCGGCTGCTCCGGCAGCTCCTCGACGTCGACACCGCGGACCTGGGACAGTTCGTGCCGGAGGGCGGCCAGCTCGGCGCCGCCGGCCATGTGGTGGGTCAGCTCCTCCAGGGTGACCTCGGAACGGCTCGCGCTCAGCTCGAGGGTGCCCAGCCGGAGCACGGTGAAGTGGTCGCCGACCATGTAGGCGTGGTGCGGGTTGTGCGTGATGAAGATGACACCGAGGCCCCGGTCGCGGGCGGCGGCGATGTACTTGAGGACGACGCCCGACTGCTTCACGCCGAGGGCCGCGGTCGGCTCGTCCAGGATCAGCACCCGCGCGCCGAAGTGGACGGCGCGCGCGATGGCGACGGACTGCCGCTGCCCGCCCGACAGGGTGCCGATGGGCTGGTCGAGGTCGTCCAGGGCGATGCCCATCGCCCGCAGTTCCCCGTCGGCGGTCCGCTTCATCGCCGCGATGTCCAGGCGGCGTACCGGCCAGGGGCCGCGCGTCAGTTCCGAGCCGAGGAAGAAGTTCCGCCAGACGGGCATCAGCGGGACGGTGGCCAGGTCCTGGTAGACGGTGGCGATGCCGCGGTCCAGTGCTTCGCGCGGGTTGTTGAGCCGTACGGGCCCGCCGTCGATGCGGAACTCGCCCTCGGTGTGCTGGTGCAGTCCGGAGACGATCTTGATCAGGGTGGACTTGCCGGCGCCGTTGTCGCCGAGCACGCAGGCCACCTGCCCCGGCCGGACGGCCAGGTCGACCCCGTGCAGGGCGCGGACGTTGCCGTAGCTCTTGCCCACGCCGGTCAGCTCGACGACCGGCGTTCCGGTGGCCTGCTCCCTCGTGGTCGCTGCGGTGGTCATGGGGGTCATGGGGTCCTCACCTCCTGGTCGCCGTGCGGCGGACCCACAGATTGACGAGGGTCGCGATCAGGAGCATCACGCCGAGGAAGAACTTGAACCAGTCGGGGTTCCAGTTGGCGTACACGATGCCCTGCGAAACCATGCCGAAGATGAAGGCGCCGATCACCGAGCCGATCGCGGAGCCGTAGCCGCCGGTCAGCAGGCACCCTCCGATGACCGCCGCGATGATGTACAGGAACTCGTTGCCGACGCCCTCGCCCGACTGCACCGCGTTGAACGAGAAGAGCAGGTGCATGCCGGTGAACCAGGCGCCGAAGCCGACGGCCATGAACAGGGCGATCTTGGTGAGGTGCACCGGGACGCCGACCGCACGCGCGCTCTCCGCGCTGCCGCCGACCGCGAACGTCCAGTTGCCGAACTTCGTCCGCAGCAGCACCCAGGTGGCCAGCACCGCAAAGCCTAGCCACCACAGCACCGTGACCTTCAACTGCACCCCGCCGATGCCGATCTCGGAGGCGAAGACCCTTCTGGCCTGGTCGAAGCCGTCCATGTCGCTGATGGAGTCGGTGGCGACATTGCCGGTGAAGATCTTCGTGACGGCCAGGTTGAGGCCCTGGAGCATCAGGAAGGTGGCCAGGGTGATGAGGAAGCTGGGCAGGCCGGTCCGCATCAGCAGGTAGCCGTTGAGCGCCCCGACGGCCAGCGAGACCACGAGCGCGACGGCGACCCCGGTCCACACGTTCATGCTCAGCTGGAAACTGAACATGCTCGCCGTCAGCGCGGAGGTGGTGACCGCGACACCGGCCGACAGGTCGAACTCGCCGCCGATCATCAGCAGGGCCACCGGCAGCGCCATGATGCCCATGACCGACGCCTGGTAGAGCACGGTGGCCAGGGAACCCGCCTCGCGGAACGACGGCGCGACCGCGAAGAAGAACAGGTAGACGGCGACGGCGGCGATCAGTGCGCCGATCTCCGGCCGGGCCAGGACCCTGCGCAGCAGGGAGCGCCCGTTCGTCCGGCCGTCCGCAGAGGAGAGCGGCGCGGCGGGCGGCGAAGGGGGCGCCGCGGAGGCGGCAGCGGGGGACACCGGCCTCACCGGGTGCCCTTCGCGGCGAACGCCGCCACCGATTCGACGTTGTCCTTGTCGACGAACGCCGGGCCCGTCAGGACCGGGGAGACGCCGCCACCGCTGACGTTGCCGTTGGTCTTGTACAGCCACAGCGAGTCCACCGACAGATAGCCCTGCAGATAGGGCTGCTGGTCGACGGCGAACTGCACGCCGCCGTCCTGGACCGCCTTCACCAGGTCCTTGTTGAGGTCGAAGGTGCCGACCTTGGCCTTGCTGCCGGCGTCCGCGACCGACTGGACGGCGGTGAGCGCGAACGGTGCGCCCAGGGTCACCACGTAGTCGATGTCGGAGCCCTGCTTGAGTTTGGCGGTGATGGTGGACTTGACCGACGGCATGTCCGTGCCGTTGACGTACAGGTTCTCCGTCGTCCCCTTGAAGGTCTTCTTCACGCCCGCGCAGCGTGCCTCCAGGGCGACATGGCCCTGCTCGTGGACGACGCAGACGGCGTGCTTGGCGCCGAGGTCGTTGAGCTTGTTGCCCAGCACCTCGCCGGCGACGCTCTCGTCCTGCCCGAAGTACTCCAGCAGCCCCTGGTCCTTCCAGTCGTCCAGGCCCGCGTTGAAACCGACGACGGGTATGCCGGCCTGCTCCGCCTTGGCGACGGCGGACTTCATGGCGTCCGGCTTGGCGAGTGTGACGGCGATGCCGTCGACCTTCTGGTCGATGGCGTTCTGGATGAGGTTGGCCTGCGTGGCGGCGTTGGGGTCGGCGGAGTAGACGAGTTCGACGTTGTCCTTGGCGGCCGCGGCCTGGGCGCCCTTGCGGATGAGGTCCCAGAAGGTGTCGCCGGGGGCGGCATGGGTGACCATCGCGATCTTCATGCGGGGGGTGTCCGCCTTGCCTGCGGCGGCGTTGTCGGCGGACTCCTCGGCCTTCTTGCCGCCCGAGCTGCTGGAACAGCCGGCTGCGAGAAGGACCGCGGCGGCGGAGAGCGCCGCGACGGCGGAGATCCTGCGGGTTTTCCGAGAGCGTTCCATGTTCCTGCACCTCACTGCGGTGGGAGGGAGAAGGGGGGACCGGCCTGTTGCCCGTGGCGTTGCTGACGGGAGCAAACCCCTCGCCCGAGCCGCTGTCAAGGCTTTGTTAAGACATCAATTCATCTCGACGTAACGACACAGTAACGAGCCGGAAGGGCGCCTCGGCCTGCCTACGTTCGTATGTAAGGACATAGTGTTGACATCTCCCGGGTCCCGCGGTTAGACCTGAGGGGGCCGCGCGGCGGTCCGCTCGCGAGACGACGAGGAGCCCTGCTCATGACCGAGCCGTACGACCTGATCACGATGGGCCGGATCGGGGTGGACATCTACCCGCTGCAGACGGGGGTGCCGCTGCCCGAGGTCGAGACGTTCGGCAAGTTCCTCGGCGGATCGGCCACCAACGTGGCGGTCGCCGCCGCCCGGCTCGGCCGCTCCACCGCGGTCGTCACCCGCACCGGCGACGACCCGTTCGGCACGTACTGCCACCAGGCACTGAAGGAGTTCGGTGTCGACGACCGCTTCGTGACCCCGGTCGCCGGGCTGCCGACCCCCGTCACGTTCTGCGAGATCTTCCCGCCCGACGACTTCCCGCTCTACTTCTACCGGCTGCCCAAGGCCCCCGACCTGGAGATCCTCCCGGAGGAGCTGGACCTCGACGCCATCCGCGCCGCCCGGATCTTCTGGATGACCGGGACGGGACTGTGCGAGGAGCCCAGCCGCGCCGCCACGTTCGCCGCGCTGGAGGCCCGCTCCGGGAACGGCACCACCGTCTTCGACCTCGACTGGCGCCCCATGTTCTGGAAGGACCCCGCCGAGGCACGGCCCTTCTACGCGCGGGCGCTCACCCACGCCACCGTCGCCGTCGGCAACCTCGACGAGTGCGAGGTGGCCACCGGCGTCCGCGAACCCCGCGCCGCGGCCGAGGCGTTGCTGGAGGCGGGCGTCGAACTCGCCGTCGTCAAGCAGGGCCCCAAGGGCGTGCTCGCCGTCCACCGCGACGGCAGCTCGGCCGAGGTGCCGCCCGTCCCGGTCGAGGTGGTCAACGGCCTCGGCGCGGGAGACGCGTTCGGCGGCGCCCTGTGCCACGGGCTGCTGGCCGGCTGGGACCTGGAGAGGATCATGCGCCACGCCAACGCGGCCGGTGCCATCGTCGCCTCCCGGCTCGCCTGCTCCTCCGCCATGCCCACCGAGTCCGAGGTGCGGGACCTCCTCGACCGCCGCTGAGCGGCCCGCCCCCACCTGAAAGCCCCGAAAGCGAGCTCCCTTTGAGCATCAGCATCTCCGACCTGGTGAAGGTGCGGACCCGGCACCCCGAGGCGATCGCCGAGGCGGCCGCCCGCCGTGTCCGCCGCCCCCTGATAGGGGACAGCGGCCGGCTGATGATCGTCGCCGCGGACCACCCGGCCCGGGGCGCCCTGGCCGTCGGCGACCACGAGTTCGCCATGGCCAACCGCGCTGACCTGCTGGAGCGCCTGTGCACCGCGCTCTCCCGCCCCGGCGTGGACGGCGTCCTCGGCACCGCCGACGTCCTGGAGGACCTGCTGCTGCTCGGCGCGCTGGAGGGCAAGGTCGTCATGGGCTCCATGAACCGCGGCGGCCTGGCCGGCGCCTCCTTCGAACTCGACGACCGCTTCACCGGCCACCGCGCCCAGGACATCGCCCGGCTCGGCTTCGACGCCGGCAAGCTCCTGCTGCGCATCGCCTACGAGGACAGCGGATCGCTGGCCACCCTGGTCTCCACCGCCCGCGCCATCGACGACATGGCCGAGCGCGGACTGCCGGTCTTCGTCGAGCCGTTCATGTCCCGCCGCACCGACGGCCGGGTGCGCAACGACCTGAGCGCCGGGGCCGTCACCAAGTCCATAGCCATAGCCTCCGGACTCGGCGGCACCTCCGCCTACACCTGGCTCAAGGTGCCGGTCACGGACAACGTCGACGACATGGCGGCCGTCATGGAGACCTCCACCCTCCCCGCCGTCCTGCTCGGCGGCGAGGCCGGCAAGGAACAGGACGTGCTGTACGAGAAGTGGCGCAAGGCGCTGCGGCTGCCCACCGTCCAGGGACTGGTGGTGGGCCGGTCGCTGCTCTACCCGGCGCAGGGCAGTGTGGAGACGGCCGTCGACACCGCCGTGGGCCTGCTGTGAGGACCGGACGAACCGTGAGAGAGGCGAGCCGCACGAGATGACCGGCACCGAGAACCACCTGCCCGCGGGCAGGACCGCCACCGGCCCGTACACCGTCGCCGTCCACCCGGAACAGGCCGGCTGGACCCACTCGTCGCTGCGGGTCCTGGAACTGCCGCCGGGCGGACGGCACGAGTTCGCCACCGGCGACAGCGAGTGGATCGTGCTCCCCCTGTCCGGTTCGTGCACGGTCGACACGGACGGCGAGAGCTTCCGGCTCGCGGGCCGTGAGAGCGTCTTCGCCGGTGTCACCGACTTCGCGTACGCCCCGCGCGACGCGCGGGTGGTCGTGGCGAGCGAGGCGGGCGGCCGCTTCGCGCTGACCGGCGCGCGCTGCGAACGCCGGCTGCCCGCCCGCTACGGTCCCGCCTCGGCCGTGCCCGTCGAACTGCGCGGCAGCGGCAACTGCAGCCGCCAGGTCAACAACTTCGGCGCCGCCGGGGTGTTCGAGTGCGACCGGCTGATCGCGGTCGAGGTGCTGACCCCGGGCGGCAACTGGTCCTCCTTCCCGCCGCACAAGCACGACGAGGACCGCGAGGGCGAGTCGCGGCTGGAGGAGATCTACTACTTCGAGATCGCGGCGGCGCACGGCCGGGAGGGCATCGGCTACCAGCGGGTCTCGCCCTCCGGCAACGGCCGCAACACCGATGTGCTGGCCGAGGTCCGCGACGGCGACGTCGTGCTCATCCCCGACGGCTGGCACGGCCCGTCCATGGCCGTCCCGGGCCACGACATGTACTACCTGAACGTCATGGCGGGCCCGGGCGCCGAGCGCGCCTGGCTGATCTGCGACCATCCCGACCACGCCTGGATCCGCGCCGCCTGGCCGGAGCAGCCGGTCGACCCGCGACTGCCCCTGTACACGGCCCCCGCCGAAGACCGAGCCTCCGAGAGGTCCCGATGACCCAGTCCGTCCGCCGTCTCACGGTCGCCCAGGCCCTGGTGCGCTTCCTGTCCGCGCAGTACACCGAGCGCGACGGGGCCCGCCACCGGCTGATCGCCGGCACCTGGGGCATCTTCGGTCACGGCAATGTCGCCGGCATCGGCCAGGCGCTGCTGGAGCACCAGGACGTGATGCCGTACCACCAGGGCCGCAACGAGCAGTCCATGGTGCACGCCGCCGTCGGCTACGCCCGGCAGCTCAACCGGCTCTCCGCGCAGGCCGTCACGACCTCCATCGGCCCCGGCGCCACCAACCTCGTCACCGGTGCCGCGCTGGCCACGATCAACCGGCTGCCGGTGCTGCTGCTGCCGGGCGACTCCTTCGCCAACCGCATCCCCGACCCGGTCCTCCAGCAGCTCGAACACCCCTGGTCCGGCGATGTGTCCGTGAACGACGCGCTGCGCCCGGTCTCCCGCTGGTTCGACCGGGTCACCCGGCCCGAGGCGCTGATCCCGGCCGCCCTCCAGGCCGCGCGCGTGCTCGCCGACCCCGCCGAGACCGGCGCCGTCACCCTGGCCCTGCCGCAGGACGTGCAGGCCGAAGCCTGGGACTGGCCCGAGGAGTTCTTCGCCGAGCGGGTCTGGCACGTCCGCCGGCCGGCCCCCGAGGCCGCCGAACTCGCCGCCGCCGCGCAGGCGGTGCGCGGAGCGCGACGCCCGCTGATCGTCGCGGGCGGCGGCGTCCACCACAGCGAGGCCGAGGCGGCGCTCAAGGCGCTCGCCGACGCCACCGGCATCCCCGTGGCGTCCACCCAGGCGGGCAAGGGCTCGCTGCGCCACGACCACCCCGCGGACCTCGGCGCCATCGGCCACACGGGCACCGCCGTCGCCGACGACATCGCCCGCACCGCGGACCTGGTCATCGGTGTCGGCACCCGCTGGACCGACTTCACCACCGCCTCCTCCACCCTCTTCGCCGCGCCCGGGGTGCGCTTCCTCAACCTCAACATCACCGGCTTCGACGCCCACAAGCTGGGCGCCCGCACGGTCGTCGGCGACGCCCGCGCCTGCCTGGAGGCCCTCACCGGCGCACTGGCCGGCCACCGTGTGGACGCGGAGTACGAGGACGAGTACCGCGCGGGCAAGGAGCGTTGGGAGCGCGTCGTGGACGCCGCCTACGCCGCGCCCGACGACTCCGCCCGGCCCACCCAGACGCAACTGCTCGGCGCCCTCGACTCCGTCGTCGGCGACGAGGACGTCGTCATCAACGCCGCCGGCTCCCTGCCCGGCGACCTCCACAAGCTCTGGCGCGCGCGCTCCCCGCGCCAGTACCACCTGGAGTACGGCTACTCCTGCATGGGGTACGAGATCCCGGCCGGCATCGGCGTCCGCATGGCCGCCCCGGACCGGCCGGTCTGGTCGCTGGTCGGCGACGGCACGTACCTGATGATGCCGACGGAGATCGTCACCGCCGTCCAGGAGGGCGTCAACCTCAACCTGGTCCTCATCCAGAACCACGGCTACGCCTCCATCGGCGGGCTGTCCTCCGAGGTCGGCGGTGAGCGCTTCGGCACCGCCTACCGCTACCGCGCCGCCGACGGCACGTTCACCGGCGACCCGCTCCCGGTCGACCTCGCCGCCAACGCCGCGAGTCTCGGCATGGACGTGCTGCGCGCCGGAACGGTGCGCGAACTGCGCGAGGCCCTGGCCGCCGCACGCGCCTCGGACCGGCCGACGTGCGTGTACGTCGAGACCGACCCGGCGCCGACCGCCCCCGCCGCGCAGGCGTGGTGGGACGTGCCGGTCGCCGAGACCGCCACGCGCGAGTCCGCGGTCGAGGCGCGCAAGAACTACGAGCGCCACCTCGCCGATCGCCGCCGCCACCTGTGACGGCCGCCGGCGCGCGCCCCCCCGCGCGCCGGCCACGGCAGACCCACCGCACACCCACCGGCCCCTGACCACCAGGCCAGGGGCCCTTCGAGAAGGCGCGGACTCGCATGTTCGGACAATGTGATGTCAGAGTTTCCTGAGGCCGAGAGCGGCGGATACGCTCCCCCTGTGTCCAAAGCAGAGTCCGCGCCGCTCGAGTTCGAGGTGGACCGCTCGAGCCCGGTGCCGCTGTACTACCAGCTCGCCCAGCAGCTGGAGGGCGCCATCGAGCACGGTCGGCTCGCCCCGGGCAGTCTGCTCGGCAACGAGATCGAACTCGCCGGACGCCTCGGCCTGTCGCGGCCGACCGTCCGCCAGGCCATCCAGTCCCTCGTCGACAAGGGGCTGCTGGTGCGCCGCCGCGGCGTGGGCACCCAGGTCGTGCACAGCCAGGTCAAGCGCCCACTGGAGCTGAGCAGCCTCTTCGACGACCTCCAGGCGGCCGGCCAGAGCCCCGCCACCCGGGTGCTGCGCAACGAGGCCGTGCCGGCCTCCGCCGAGGTCGCCGCCGCGCTCGGTGTCGCCGAGGGCAGCGAGGTCCGCGTCCTGCACCGGCTGCGCCTCACCCATGGCGAGCCGATGGCGCACATGTGCAACTACCTGCCGCCCGGGCTCATCGACCTGGACACCGCCCGGCTGGAGTCGACCGGCCTCTACCGGATGATGCGCGCGGCCGGCATCACCCTGCACAGCGCCCGCCAGTCCGTCGGCGCCCGCTCCGCCACCGAGGAGGAGGGCGAACTGCTCGGGGAGGAACCGGGCGCGGCGCTGCTGACCATGAGCCGTACGACGTACGACGACACCGGGCGCGCCGTCGAGTACGGCACGCACATCTACCGCGCCTCCCGCTACGCGTTCGAGTTCCAGCTGCTCGTCCGCGCCTGAGGGATCCGTCACGCCTGGGGCAGAGCATTGCTCCGCGTGACGGATACTGGGTCCTTTCCAGGATTCGGCAGGGAAGGCACCAGGTGGAGAGGGCGAACACCGGGAGGCGCGTGCTCGGCGCGCTACTGACCGTGGCCATCGGGGCGACGATCGCGGGCTGCAGCAGCACCGGCGGTCTGCGCGCGGAGCAGCGCGCCAAGGAGGCCCGGGCCAACGGCTCGGCCGTCGACACCCCGCGGTGGAAGATCGCCATGGTCACCCACGCGGGGGCGGGCGACACCTTCTGGGACATCGTCCAGAAGGGCGCCAAGCAGGCCGCGGCCAAGGACAACATCACGTTCCTGTACTCCAGCAGCGACCAGGGCAAGGACCAGGCGCAGCTCGTCCAGACGGCCATCGACCAGCACGTCGACGGCCTGGTCGTCACGCTCGCCAAGCCGGAGGCCATGAAGGACGTCGTGCTGAAGGCGGAGAAGGCCGGCATCCCGGTCATCACCATCAACTCCGGCTCCGCGGAGTCCAAGGAGTACGGCGCCCTCGCCCACATCGGCCAGGACGAGACCATCGCCGGTGAGGCCGTCGGCGACGAGCTCACCACCCGTGGCATGAAGCACGTCCTGTGCGTCCTGCACGAGCAGGGCAACGTCGGCCACGAGCAGCGCTGCGCGGGCGTGAAGAGCACCTTCAAGGGCACCACGGAGAACCTGTACGTCAACGGCACCAACATGCCCGACGTCCAGTCCGCCCTCCAGGCCAAGCTCCAGTCCGACCCCTCGGTGGACGCCGTCGTCACCCTGGGGGCGCCCTTCGCAGCCACCGCGGCCAAGGCCAAGGAGCAGGCCGGCAGCAAGGCGGAGGTCGACACCTTCGACCTCAACGCCCAGGTCGCCGCCTCCCTGAAGGCCGGCACCATCGGCTTCGCCGTCGACCAGCAGCCCTACCTCCAGGGCTACGAGGCGATCGACCTGCTGTGGCTCAACCGCTACAACGCCGACGTCCTCGGCGGCGGCAAGCCGGTCCTCACCGGGCCGCAGATCGTCACCAAGGACGACGCGGCGGCACTGGAGGACTACGCGAAGCGGGGCACCAGGTGAGCGCGGACACCCTTCTGCCGCCGCGCGGGCCGGCCCAGCGCCTGCTGGGCCGCCCCGAACTGGGCGCCGTGGTGGGCGCCGCGGCGGTCTTCGTCTTCTTCGCGGTGTCCGCCGACTCCTTTGTGCGGCCCGAGAGCCTCGGCACCATCCTGTACGCCGCGTCCACCATCGGGATCATGGCCGTACCGGTCGCGCTGCTCATGATCGGCGGCGAGTTCGACCTCTCGGCGGGCGTCCTGGTCACCAGCTCGGCCCTGGTGTCGTCGATGTTCAGCTACCAGATGACGGCCAACGCCTGGGTCGGCGTCGGCGTCTCCCTGCTGACCACCCTCGCCATCGGCTTCCTCAACGGCTACCTGCTCGTGCGCACGAAGCTGCCCAGCTTCATCGTCACGCTCGGCACCTTCCTGATGCTCACGGGCGCGAACCTGGGCCTGACCAAGCTCATCGACGGCACGGTCAGCACCAAGTCCATCGCCGACATGGAGGGCTTCTCCTCCGCACGGGCCCTGTTCGCCTCGCACCTGACGATCGGCGACGTGGACCTCCAGGTCACCATCGCCTGGTGGGTGGCCCTGGTGGCGCTCGCCACCTGGGTGCTGCTGCGCACCCGCGCCGGCAACTGGATCTTCGCCTCGGGGGGCAACCCCGACGCGGCCCGCGCGGTCGGCGTCCCCGTCGCCCGCACCAAGATCGGGCTGTACATGGCCGTCGCCCTGTGCGCGTGGATCTCCGGGCAGCACCTGCTGTTCTCCTTCGACGTGGTGCAGTCGGGGGAGGGCGTCGGCAACGAGTTCCTGTACATCATCGCCGCGGTCATCGGCGGCTGCCTGATGACCGGCGGCCACGGCTCCGCCATCGGGTCGGCAGTGGGGGCGTTCATCTTCGGCATGACGAGCAAGGGCATCGTGTACGCGCAGTGGAACCCGGACTGGTTCAAGTTCTTCCTCGGCGCGATGCTGCTCCTGGCGACGCTGCTGAACGCGTGGGTGCGCAAGCGGGCGGAGGCGGCCAAGTGACCCCCCTGGTGAAGCTGACCGGCGTCGGCAAGTCGTACGGCCGCGTCCGCGCACTGGAGGACGTCTCGCTGGAGGTCCACGCGGGGGAGATCACCTGCGTCCTCGGTGACAACGGCGCGGGCAAGTCCACCCTCATCAAGATCATCGCGGGGCTGCACCAGCACGACACCGGCACCTACGAGATCGAGGGCGAGGCGGTCCGCCACACCTCGCCGCGCGAAGCCCTGGACCGAGGCATCGCCACGGTCTACCAGGACCTCGCCGTCGTGTCGCTCATGCCGGTCTGGCGCAACTTCTTCCTCGGCTCGGAGCCGCGTGTCGGCCGGGGCCCCTTCAAGCGGCTCGACGTCGCCACCATGCGCGCCACCACCCGCGCCGAACTGCTGCGCATGGGCATCGACCTGCCCGACGTCGACCGGCCCATCGGCACGCTTTCGGGCGGCCAGCGGCAGTCCGTCGCCATCGCGCGGGCGGTCCACTTCGGCGCGAAGGTGCTGATCCTGGACGAGCCCACGGCGGCGCTCGGCGTCAAGCAGTCGGGCGTGGTGCTCAAGTACGTCGCCGCCGCGCGGGACGCGGGGCTCGGCGTGGTGCTCATCACGCACAACCCGCACCACGCCCACCTCGTCGGCGACCGGTTCGTCCTCCTGCGCCGCGGCACGGTGTCCGGCGCGTACGCCAAGGACGGCATCTCGCTGGACGACCTCACCCGGGAGATGGCGGGGGGCAGCGACCTCGAAGCGCTGGCGCACGAGCTGCGCCGCCCCGCCGGCTGACGCAGCTGTCCGCCCCCTGGCGCGCTGCGGGCGCACCGGCGGGGCAGAAGCACCGTGCGGGGGTCGCGCAGCGTGAGGGGCGGCCCCCCGAAGCGCCGCGCGCCCCCCACTTAGAATCACAGTGGACCCACCCCCGACCGCCGGAGAGACGAGCCTTGCGAGCGACCGAGCAGCAGCCCCGGACCGGAAAAGCGGCGGTGAACCGATGAGCACGTACCGTGAGCGCGCGTACCGCAGCGGTTCCGCGCGATCCTCCAGCAGCTCCACCCTTCTGAGCACCGTGGGACGGCGCGAGCGGCGTTCGCACCTCACCGCCCCGCGCGTGCCGACCGTCGGCATCGACATCGGCGGCACCAAGGTGATGGCCGGCGTCGTCGACGCGGACGGCAACATCCTGGAGAAGCTGCGCACCGAGACCCCGGACAAGAGCAAGAGCCCGAAGGTCGTCGAGGACACCATCACCGAACTCGTCCTCGACCTGTCGGAGCGCCACGATGTGCACGCCGTCGGCATCGGCGCGGCCGGCTGGGTCGACGCCGACCGCTCCCGGGTGCTCTTCGCGCCGCACCTGGCCTGGCGGGACGAGCCGCTCAAGGACCGCCTCACCGAGCGCCTGCGCGTCCCGGTCATGGTGGACAACGACGCCAATACCGCCGCCTGGGCCGAATGGCGCTTCGGCGCGGGCCGCGGCGACAGCGACCTCGTCATGATCACGCTCGGCACCGGCATCGGCGGCGCGATTCTGGAGGACGGCCACGTCAAGCGCGGCCGCTACGGGGTGGCCGGGGAGTTCGGCCACATGCAGGTGGTGCCGGGCGGCCACCGGTGCGCCTGCGGCAACCGCGGCTGCTGGGAGCAGTACAGCTCGGGCAACGCCCTGGTGCGCGAGGCCCGCGAACTGGCCGCGGCGGACTCGCCGGTCGCGCACGGGATCATCGACCGGGTCGGCGGCCAGGTGCGGGAGATCACCGGTCCGCTCATCACGGAGCTCGCCCGTGAGGGTGACGCGATGTGCGTCGAGCTCTTCCAGGAGATCGGCCAGTGGCTGGGCGTCGGCATCGCCAATCTCGCCGCTGCCCTGGACCCTTCCTGCTTCGTCATCGGCGGCGGCGTCAGCGCGGCCGACGATCTGCTCATCGCCCCCGCCCGGGACGCCTTCCGGCGGCACCTGACCGGGCGTGGCTACCGCCCCGAAGCGCGTATCGTCAAGGCGCAACTCGGCCCCGAGGCCGGGATGGTCGGCGCCGCGGACCTGGCACGGCTGGTGGCCCGTCGCTTCCGGCGGGCCAACCGCCGCCGGGTCGAGCGGTACGAGCGCTACGCGAAGGTTGTCGGCAAGTGAGCAGTCCCCCCTTGAGGAAGCCGCCCCGCTGGGTGCAGTGGACGGTCGTCCCGCTGCTGATCGTCGTGCCCGTCTTCTACGTGCTCATCTCCGCGGAGCAGAGCCGCGACGGAGGCGAGCAGAAGCAGAAGCTGGCCGCGGCCACCACCCTCACCTACACGTGGCCCACCAAGGTGCAGCGCCGCATCTACGACGTGCCGATCCCGCCCCGGTCGCGCCCCGTGGCGTTCCTGGAGACCAACAACTGGGCGGCCAGCTCGCTCTATGTGCAGTTCACCACCAGTCAGGGCGGACTCGACACGTTCCTCGCCCAGGTGGGGAGCAGCCGCGCCGCGCTCAAGGACGGCGAGGTCACGGTGAGCCGCAAGCAGGCGAGCACCGTGCGCTGGGCGTTCGGCTCCGGGCAGCACTGGGCCGGGACACGGCTCCAGCAGCACGGCGACAAGCCCGACCACGACATCACGGTCGACCTGACGAGCCCGGACGCGCCCGTCGTCTACGTCGTCTCCACCATGGACTTCGCCTGACGCGTGTGCCGGGAACGGCCGGGCGGGGGGCGGTGGCACCGCTCGGCCGTTCGCTCGATAGCGTGACAATCGTGAGCGACGAGCAGACCCCGCAGACCCTCCAGTACCGCTTCGACGGCCCCGAGGACGCCCCGGTCCTTGTCCTCGGCCCCTCACTCGGCACCACGTGGCACATGTGGGACCGGCAGGTTCCCGAGCTGACGCGCCAGTGGCGCGTCCTGCGGTACGACCTGCCGGGACACGGCGGCGCTCCCGCCCAGCCGTCGGTGTCGACCGCCGAACTCGCCGACCGGCTGCTGCGCACCCTGGACCAGGCCGGGATCGAGCGCTTCGGCTACGCCGGCTGCTCCTTCGGCGGCGCGGTCGGCACCCAGCTCGCGCTGCGCGCCCCGCACCGCGTGGCCTCCCTGGCGCTGATCTCCTCGGCCGCCCGCTACGGCACCCCCGACGCCTGGCGGCAGCGCGGTGTGATCGTCCGCGCCAACGGGCTGGACCAGATCGCCCAGAGCGCCCCGGAGCGCTGGTTCGCCGACGCGTTCCGCACCGCGCAGACGGCTATCGTCGACTGGGCCGTGCAGATGGTGCGCAGCACCGACCCCGAGTGCTACGTCGCCGCCTGCGAGGCGCTCGCCTCCCACGACGTCCGCGCGGACCTCGACCGGATCGCCGTCCCGGCGCTGGTGCTGAACGGCGCCGAGGACCCCGTCACGCCCCCCGCCGACGCCAGGGCGCTGGTGGCCGGGATAACCGACGCGCGGCTCGCGGTCGTCCCCGGCGCCTCGCACCTGGTGCCGGTCGAGCAGCCCGGAGCGGTCACCGAGCTGCTGGTCCGCCACTTCGAGTCGGCCTGGGCCGAACCGGCGGCCGGATACGCCACGGCACCGGCCCCCGCCGCGCCGACCGGGCCTGTCGCGCCCGCGGCCCAGGCACCGGCCCCGACCGCCCCCGTCGCCGGCGGTGCACCCCAGGGCGCCGCGGGCGCCTACGGCGACGGCGACCGCATCCGCCGCGAGGTGCTGGGCGACGCCCACGTCGACCGGGCCGCCGAGCAGGCCGACGGCTTCGGCGTCGACTTCGAGGACTTCGTCACCCGCTACGCCTGGGGCGAGGTCTGGAACCGCCCCGGGCTCGACCGCCGCACCCGCAGCGTGGTCAGCCTGACCGCGCTGGTCGCCGGCGGCCACCTGGACGACCTCGCCAGTCACATCCGGGCGGCGCTGCGCAACGGGCTGAGCCCCGCGGAGATCGAGGAAGTGCTGCTGCAGACCGCCGTGCACTGCGGGGTCCCGGCCGCGGGCGCCGCCTTCACGGTGGCGCGACAGGTGATGCGGGAGGAGACTCGCCCGGGGGAGTGAGACCGCGCGCGGCGCCCCTGACCCCATCACCTCCCGCACCGGGACGGGGCGCCCGGCCTCGGCCATGATGGCCATGCAAAGGATCACCGCCGCGGAGGAGAGTCATGAAACTGACGAAGAAGGGCCACGCCTGCGTCCGGCTGGAGAAGGACGGGCGGGCGCTCGTCATCGACCCCGGCGGCTTCACCGAGCCGCGGGCCGCGGCCGGGGCGGAGGCGGTCCTCGTCACCCACGAGCACGCCGACCACTTCAGCGAGGAGCAACTGCGCGCCGCGCTGGAGGCCGATCCTGGATGCGAGATCTGGACGCTGAAGAGCGTCGCCGACCAGGTCTCCGCCGCCTTCCCCGGCCGGGTGCACACCGTCGGCGAGGGCGACACCTTCAGCGCCGCGGGCTTCGACATCGAGGTGCACGGGCAGCTCCACGCGGTGATCCACCCGGACATCCCGCGGATCACCAACGTCGGGTTCCTGCTGGACGGCACCGTCTTCCACCCCGGTGACGCGCTCACCGTCCCCGGCCGTTCCGTCGAGACCGTGCTGCTGCCGGTGCACGCCCCGTGGAACAAGGTCTCCGAGGTGATCGACTACCTGCGCGAGCTCAAGCCGGCCCGGGCCCTCGACGTTCACGACGCCCTGCTCAGCGACCTGGGCAGCACCCTCTACGACCGCCTGCTCGGCCCCGGCGGCCCGGGTGTGGGCGGCGCCGGGCACGGCCGGCTGGCTCCCGGGGAGAGCGTCGAGCTGGGCTGACGCCCCGCGCGGCGGCGGGCGGGGCCGGTTGTCGGAGGCGGGCGGTAGATTCGGTGCCATGCGCATCGCCACCTGGAACGTCAACTCCATCACCGCCCGCCTGCCGCGGCTGCTCGCCTGGCTGGAGCAGAACAGCCCGGACGTGCTGTGCGTCCAGGAGACCAAGTGCGCCGAGGCGCAGTTCCCCTTCGACGAGCTGCGCGCCCTCGGTTACGAGACCGCCGTCAACGCCACCGGCCGGTGGAACGGGGTGGCGCTGCTCTCCCGCGTCGGCCTGGCGGACGTCGTCGTCGGCCTGCCCGGCGGTCCGCTGTACGAGGACGCCGAGGAGCCCCGCGCGGTGTCGGCCACCTGCGGCGCGGTCCGCGTCTGGTCGGTCTACGTGCCCAACGGCCGGGAGGTCGGACACGACCACTACGCCTACAAGCTGCGCTGGTTCGAGGCGCTGCGCAGCGCCGTCGCCAAGGACGCGGCGGGCGAGCGCCCCTTCGCCGTCCTCGGGGACTACAACGTGGCGCCCACTGACGAGGACGTCTGGGACCCCTCGGTCTTCGAGGGGATGACGCACGTCACCCCGGCCGAGCGGGAGGCGCTGGCGAGCCTGCGCGAGGCGGGCCTGAGCGACGTGGTGCCCCGCCCGCTCAAGTACGACCGCCCCTACACCTACTGGGACTACCGCCAGTTGGCCTTCCCCAAGAACCGCGGCATGCGCATCGACCTGGTCTACGCGAACCAGCCGTTCACCAAGGCCGTGAGCGACGCCTACGTCGACCGCGAGGAGCGCAAGGGCAAGGGCGCCTCCGACCACGCCCCCGTGGTCGTCGACCTCGACGTCTGACCGCTGCGGGGCATCCCTACCGCGAAGCGGCCGCCGTTCCGGCGCTGGAACTCCACCCAGTCGCCGGGCAGCCCCGGCGGGCAGGGCAGGTGCAGGGTGACCGGTGCGGCCACCTCGCGCAGGTCCACCACCGGCGCCTGGTCCGGCAGTCCCGCCAGGACGTCGGCCAGTTCCGGGTCGGCGCCGGGGCGAGCGTCGACGGCCGGGGTGCCGCGCAGGTCGGGCCGGTAGGAGACGACGTGGGAGGCCTCGGCCAGCCGTTCCAGCACGCCGGCGTCGTCCGAGGGGCCGCGGCCGTCGGTGCCCTGCGCGCCGGTGCGCTCCAAGGCGGCCAGTCCCGCGGACGCGAGCGCGGTCACCCAGGAGACCAGGGACGGCGCGACGTAGGCCCAGGTCTCCTGGAACACCCCGGTCGCGGCGAACACGCGCCCCCAGGCACCGGTGACCGTGTCCACGTCGACGAAGAGCGTGTCCTGGCCCGCCTCGTGCAGCAGATGCGCCGAGCCCGGCGGCCCTACCGCCCAGTCGCCCGCGGCCAGTCCCCCTTCCGGCGCGAAGCGGTACTCCTCCCGCCCGCCGATCCTGACCGCCCGGACCCGGCCCACCAGGCGGCGCGCCTCAGGCGGCAGCGGCACGCCCCAGCCGTCGATCTCGCGCTCGCCGGCGCCGGGGGTCAGCCGCACCGCTCCCGGTGCGCGTTCCGCCAGTTCCTCGAGCAGGCGCCAGGCGCGGTCGGCCGTCCGCAGGGCGGCCTCCCGTTCATCGGACATCCCGTGCCCCTTCTCGCACCGGGGTTCTCACGCTACGTATTGTGCGGCAACGGATCGTGTGCGGTGTGCCGTTGCCGTCCTCCCGCGGCCCCGGACGGACCCCGCCCGCACCGTGGTCGTGGAAGCGGGACGCGGCCCTTCGGGACCGGTCGTGGTGCCGCGGGAATCACCCGACCGGAGTCGGATGCGGGCCATCCGGCGGATCGCTCCCGGGGGGTGATACGCGTTCGAGGAGCGCTCGACACGGACTGTGCACGAGACTTTGATGAAGGAGTACTCCATCACCGCCCGGCTTTTCGCGCGGACGGCATACGCTGACCTGCATGGAGATCTCGTTCCTCGACAAGTGGCGCAAAAAGTACGGCGAGGTCGTGGGCACGGCCCTGACGGGGCCGGTCGTGGACGATCCCGAGGGTGTGGGTGAACTACTGGCCGAATGCGAGCTGCTGCGCGCCCGTGCCGAGTCCGAGGGGGTCGTGCTCGACGACACCGCCAGGTCGCTGGAGAGCATCGACCAGTTGCAGCCGCGCTGGCGCGACGATCCCGACGAGCTCACCTGGCTCGGCAACGACGCCGGGCTCTACCTCGGCACGGTCATCGTGCGCACGGTGCCGGGTGCCGCCTGGCAGATCTGGCCCAACGGCAGGCCCGTGGTGATGCTCGCCTCCGGACGCGAACTGGACGTCGTCGAGGCCGGCCACGAGTGGGCCGAGGGCGGCACTCCGGAGCTGTCGCAGGTGTACGCGGAGGCCTCGGAGCCGTAGGCCCGCCGGTGAGGGACGTCGGGTGACGCGTTCCGCCCCGCCGAGCACGGCCTCGAGGAAGCGGCCACGAGACCACCCGTCCCGAGCCTCGCCCCCGCCCGCGGCCCGGGCGCGCCGGCCGCCGGTTCCCGGGACCGCGTGAACGCCCGCGAACGGCGCGCCGAACCGCACGGCGCGCCGCGGGCCCGCGCGCCCCTCGGCGAGGTCTGCGTCCCCTGCGACGAGCTCGCGGCGGCCCATGCCCGGCGGCTGCTCGCGGCGGTCCTCGACAGCTGGGGGCTCGGGCACCTGCTGGAGACCGCCGAGGCCGTCCTCGCGGAACTCGTCGGCAACGCCGTGCGGCACGCCGGGGGCCGCCACGTGGGCATCACGCTGTGGCGGAGGCTCTCCCTGGTCCATCTGCCGGTGCGTGACGGGTCGCGTGCGCTGCCCTGCCCGAGGCTCACCGGGCCGCCTCCCACCTGCCCGGAGGACGGCAGCGGACTGCAGGCCGTCTCGTCCCTCAGCTTCCGCCGGGGCACCGAGCTTCTCCCGGCCGGCAAGCGTGTCTGGGCCGAGATCGCCGTCTGACGGGGCGTCGGGAGGTGCATGATGAGGTCATGGACTCCCTGCAGCAGATGCCCAACATCGGAGCTGTACTGGCGGAGCGCCTCCGCCGTGTCGGCGTGACGGACGCCGACGAGCTCCGGCGCCTCGGGGCGGGACGTGCCTTCGCGATGATCCGCGGGGACCTTCCCGAGGACGCCCGCAGCCACACCCTGTTCGCCCTGGAGGGCGCGATCCGCGGCACCCGCTGGACCGCCATCCCCAAGCCCGAGCGGGACGCGCTCGCCGGGAAGGTCCTGGGGGAGGGGCACGCCGACGCCACCGCGGGGAGCCAGTAGCGCCCGGGTCCCCCCGCGCCCCCTGTGTGCGGCGGACCGGCCCCGGGCCGCGCGCCGGGCGCCGCACCAGGCGGACGGCGCTCGGTGCACTTCCCGCACAGTCATTGACTTTCGCCTCGCCCCGCGTCGAGTCTGAACCGTCAGCGTTGACAGGGGGAGGGCCCGATGGCTGTCGGACGTGCGTCGATCCTGGGTGTCGCGGCGGCCGCGGCCGCACTCGTCCTCACGGCGGGGAGCGCGGTGCCGGCCGCCGCGCACGGGGGTGGCGGTCACGGGCCGGGTCACGGTCACGGTCACCGCGCCGCCTATGTCGCGCTCGGCGACTCCTACACCTCCGGGCCGCTGATCCCCACTCAGGTGGATCTCAACTGTGCCCGCTCCAACCGCAATTACCCCTCACTGGTGGCCGCGCGGCTGCGTGGTGCCGAGCTCACCGACGTGAGCTGCGGCGGTGCCACCACCGCCGAGATGTGGAAGGCCCAGGGCACCAATCCGCCGCAGCTGGACGCCCTGTCCCGCCGGACGTCCCTGGTCACACTGCAGATCGGCGGCAACGACGTCGGTTTCGGCAGCATCATCCGGACCTGCGCCGGGGCCGCGCTCGGTGATCCCACGGGCAATCCCTGTCAGCGGTTCTACTCCTCCGGCGGCAGCGACCAGTTGCGCGCGGCGATCGACGCCACCGCGCCGAAGATCGACGCGGTCCTGGGCGCCGTCCACCGCCGCGCCCCGCACGCCCGTGTCGTGGTCGTCGGCTATCCGGCCCTGCTCCCCGACAGCGGCATCGGCTGCCGTCCGGCGGTGCCCTTCGCGGACGGGGACTTCGCCTACCTGCGCGACACCGAGAAGCGGCTGAACGCGATGCTCGCCCGCCGTGCGAAGGCCGCTCACGCGACCTACGTGGACACCTACACCCCGACGGTCGGGCACGACATGTGCACCGCCCCCGGCGTGCGCTGGATCGAGCCGCTCACCCCCGCCGCACCGGCCGCCCCCGCCCACCCCAACGCCCTCGGCGAGCAGGCCATGGCGGCCGCGGTCCTGGCCCGTCTGCACGTCCACCGGTGAGGCGGGCCACTCCCGTCGTCGGGCCGTCCGTCACATGATCATTCCGTGGCGGCGGCCGCCACGGGCGCGGCCTCCGGGCGGGCGACCGGCGTGGTGGCGGCCCGGGTGACGTCCGAGACGATCTCCACGACGTCCGGTCCGTACGCCTGCGAGTTGACGACCTTCAGCAGCAGGCAGAACGTGCCGTTGACGCCGTACTTGCGGGTGAGCCGGCCGTAGTGGCGTGCCAGGTAGCGCACCGCCGCCTGGTTGGTGACCGCGCGCTGGCCCGAGGCCAGGAAGACCGGGCGGCTGTTGCCGGTGTTCTCGTCCGCGGCGAGCCGGGCCAGCAGGACGTACTCGGTGGTGCCCTTGTCCATGCGGTAGGTCTCGCCGCCCACCGTCAGCGCGCCCTGGTCGGGGCCGTTCTTGTCCTTGGCGACCTCCACGCCGGGCAGCATCGACCGCAGGTGGGCCGCCATGCGGTGATTGGAGACCGGGCCGCCGATGCAGAACTCGGTGCGTGCGCCGAAGCCCTGCCAGGCGGTGTCGTGCGGCAGGATCTCGGCGTTGGCGCGGCACTCCTTGATGAGCGCGGAGAGCTCGATGAGCGCGAAGACGTCATGACGCGCCACGCTCCACTCCCGCGCGCCCGGGTCGCGGTTGACCACCAGCAGGCACTCGGAACCGGCGGGCAGCCCGAAGAAGCGCTGCTTGCGGCGGAGCCGGCGGCGCCACACATAAGTGCGCACGAACCATCCCAGTGCGGCGCTCAGGCCGCTCGCGGCCAGACCCAGCACGATGTTGCGCACGTCGTCGCTCATGGCCTGCGATGGTAGTTGAGGTGTTCCTGACGAGGAACCCGGGGTCGGGATACGCTGCATGAACGGTCGCCCTAGTGGAGGTCCACGTATGCGTCGTCACGCCGCACGGATCCTGTCGCTGCTCACCGTCACCGCCACCGCGGCCCTGTCGGTCGCGGCGGCCCCGCCCGGCGGCCCGGCGGCTCATCACGGACCACCGGACAAGGCACCGCTCGCCGTCGGCTACGGCGGCGCCGTCTCCAGCGTCGACGCCGACGCCTCGGCCGCCGGCATCGAGGTCCTGCGGCGCGGCGGCAACGCCGTGGACGCCGCGGTCGCCACCGCCGCCGCGCTGGGTGTCACGGAGCCGTACTCCTCCGGCATCGGGGGCGGCGGCTACTTCGTCTACTACAGCCCCAGGGACCACAAGGTCCACACGATCGACGGCCGGGAGACCGCGCCCCGCAGCGCCACCGACCGGCTCTTCGTCGAGAACGGGCAGCCGCTGCCCTTCGACGCCGCCGTCACCAGCGGCCTCAGCGTCGGCGTCCCCGGCACGTCCGCCACTTGGGACACCGCGCTCGATGCCTGGGGCACCCGGAGCCTCGGCGAGATGCTCCAGCCCGCGGAGCGGCTCGCGCGCACCGGCTTCACCGTCGACGCCACCTTCCGCAGCCAGACCGAGGGCAACCTCGCCCGCTTCAAGGACTTCCCCGCCACTGCCGCCCTCTTCCTGCCCGGCGGACAGCTGCCCGCCGTCGGTTCCACCCTCAAGAACCCGGATCTCGCGCGCACCTACGAGGAGTTGGGCCGCAAGGGCATCGCGGCCCTCTACGACGGCGAGATCGGCACCGACATCGTCAACACCGTCCGCAAGCCCCCCGTCGGCCCCGGCGCCACCCGCGTCGTACGGCCCGGGGACCTCACGGCGCGCGACCTGGCGGCGTACCGGGCGAAGGTGCAGAAGCCGACCCGGGTCGCGTACCGCGGACGGGACGTGTACGGGATCGCGCCGTCCTCGTCCGGCGGCACGACGGTCGGCGAGGCGCTCAACATCCTCGAGCGCACCGGAAGCCTGTCGCGGCTGTCGGACGCCCAGTACCTGCACCGCTTCCTGGAGGCGAGCCGCATCTCCTTCGCCGACCGGGGGCGCTGGGTCGGTGACCCCGCCTTCGAGAAGGTCCCCACCTCCGGGCTGCTGTCGCAGCGGTTCGCCGACTCGCGCGCCTGCCTGATCAAGGACGACGCGGTGCTGACCAGCCCGCTCGCGCCCGGTGATCCCGCGCACCCGGCCGCCTGCGGCGCGCGCGGCACGGCCGCCCCCACCACCTACGAGGGCGAGAACACCACGCACCTGACGGTCGCCGACAAGTGGGGCGGCGTCGTGGCCTACACCCTCACCATCGAGCAGACCGGCGGCAGCGGCATCACCGTGCCCGGCCGCGGCTTCCTGCTCAACAACGAGCTGACCGACTTCTCCTTCGTGCCGGCGAACCCCGCCGTCCACGACCCCAACCTGCCCGGTCCCGGCAAGCGGCCGCGCTCCTCCATCTCGCCGACGATCGTGCTGAAGGACGGCAAGGTCGACTTCGCGCTCGGCTCGCCGGGCGGTGCCACGATCATCACCACCGTCCTCCAGGTGCTGACCGAGCACGTCGACCGCGGCCTGCCGCTCGTCGACGCCATCGCCGCCCCGCGCGCCAGTCAGCGCAACACCGCCACCACGCAGGCGGAGGCGGCGTTCCTGGCCGGTCCCGCGGCGGCGCAACTCAAGGCGCTCGGACAGAACCTGGTGGAGGGCGCCGAGATCGGCGCGGCCACCGGTGTCCAGCGGCTGCCGGACGGACGGTGGCTGGCCGCCGCCGAGCCGGTCCGCCGCGGCGGCGGCTCCGCGATGGTGGTCCGGAGCGCCGGCCGCTGAGCGGGGGTGACGGCGTGTGCTGCGGCTCCGCCGTGAGTGAGTGCGCGGAGGGGCCGGGCCGCACCGGTCGCGGCCCCGCCGGAGCCGGCCGGCCCCCTCCGCCGAGGAGGTGGACCGGCCCCGCGCCCGCGCCGCGACGAGGCGGCCGCACTGCGCCGAGCGGGTCTGTCCGGTCGCGAAATCCGATCGGCTTCGTTGAGTAAAGGCGCCGGTATTGCCACAGTGGGCAGTGGGCCCTACGTTCTTCCCACCGCCGGATCTACGTGCGTAGACCAGCCCGCCGGTCCGGTGTGACACCGCGTCAAAGGAGCTGTCATGCCCAATGTCGTACGAGCGGCGCTCGTTCAGGCGACGTGGACCGGCGACACCGAGTCGATGATCGCCAAGCACGAGGCGCACGCCCGTGAGGCCGCCGCCCAGGGCGCCAAGGTGATCGGGTTCCAGGAGGTGTTCAACGCCCCCTACTTCTGCCAGGTGCAGGAGGCCGGGAACTACCGCTGGGCCGAGCCCGTGCCGGACGGCCCGACCGTGCGGCGGATGCGGGCGCTGGCCGAGGAACTGGGCATGGTCATGGTGGTCCCCGTCTACGAGATCGAGCAGGACGGGTTCTACTACAACACCGCGGCCGTGATCGATGCCGACGGCTCGTACCTCGGCAAGTACCGAAAGCACCACATCCCGCAGGTCAAAGGCTTCTGGGAGAAGTTCTACTTCAAGCCCGGCAACCTCGGCTGGCCCGTCTTCGACACCGCGGTCGGCAAGGTCGGCGTCTACATCTGCTACGACCGGCACTTCCCCGAGGGCTGGCGCGCCCTCGGCCTCGCGGGCGCCCAGCTCGTCTACAACCCCTCGGCCACCCATCGCGGCCTGTCGGCCTACCTCTGGAAACTGGAGCAGCCGGCCGCCGCCGTCGCCAACGAGTACTTCATCGCGGCCATCAACCGCGTCGGCCAGGAACCGGAGTACGGCGACAACGACTTCTACGGCACTTCGTACTTCGTCGACCCGCGCGGCCAGTTCGTCGGCGAGCCCGCCTCCGGCAAGGAGGAGGAACTCGTCGTCCGTGACCTGGACTTCGACCTGATCCCCGAGGTGCGCCAGCAGTGGGCTTTCTACCGGGACCGCCGCCCGGACGCCTACGGCACCCTCACGGAGGCGTGATCGTTGATATGACCATGACCGAACGTTCGCAGCAGCATGCCGCGCTCCACGCCCGCCACAAGGCCGTCATGCCCCAGTGGCTGGCGACCTACTACGCCGACCCGATCGAGATCACCCACGGCGAGGGCCGCCACGTCTGGGACGCCGAGGGCCGGCAGTACCTGGACTTCTTCGGCGGCATCCTCACCACCATGACCGCCCACGCACTGCCGGAGGTCACCGCCGCCGTCCGCGACCAGGCCGGGCGGATCCTGCACTCCTCGACGCTCTACCTGAGCACCCAGGCCGTCGAACTCGCCGAGCGCATCGCGGCCCTGTCCGGGATCCCCGACGCCCGGGTCTTCTTCACCACCTCCGGCACGGAGGCGAACGACACGGCGCTGCTGCTGGCCACCACCCTGCGCGGGTCCAACCAGATCCTGGCCCTGCGCAACAGCTACCACGGCCGCTCGTTCTCGGCGATCGGCATCACCGGCAACACCGCGTGGTCGCCGACCAGCCTGTCGCCGCTCCAGACGCTCTACGTGCACGGCGGCGTGCGCACCCGCGGCCCGTACGCGCACCTGTCGGACGCGGAGTTCGTCGCCGCCTGCGTCGAGGACCTGGAGGACGTGCTCGGCCAGGCCAACGGCCGGGTCGCCGCCCTCATCGCCGAACCCGTGCAGGGCGTCGGCGGCTTCACCTCCGGCCCGGACGGGCTGCTGGCCGCCTTCAAGCAGGTGCTGGACCGGCACGGCATTCTGTGGATCAGCGACGAGGTGCAGACCGGCTGGGGCCGCACCGGCGACCACTTCTGGGGCTGGCAGGCGCACGAGGGCTCCGGCCCGCCGGACATCCTCACCTTCGCCAAAGGCGTCGGCAACGGCCTGTCCATGGGCGGTGTCGTCGCCCGCGCCGAGGTGATGGACTGCCTCGGCGCCAACTCCATCTCCACCTTCGGCGGCAGCCCCATCACCACCGCCGGGGCGCTGGCCAACCTCCAGTACCTCCTCGACCACGACCTCCAGGGCAACGCACGGCGTGTCGGCGGGCTGCTGAAGTCCCGTCTGGAGGCCATCTCCGCCGGACTGCCGGTGGTCCGCGAGGTCCGCGGCCGCGGCCTGATGCTCGGCGTCGAACTCGCCGACACCGCCGCCGTCGGCGTTGTCATGGAGGCGGCCCGCGAGGGCGGTCTGCTCATCGGCAAGGGAGGCCGCGCCGGTGACGCGCTGCGGATCGCACCGCCGCTGTCGCTGACCGTCGCCGAGGCCGAGGAGGGCGCGTCCATCCTGGAGGCGGCCCTGAAGCAGGCGCAGAGCGAGGTCGGTGGCGGGGTGGCCTGACACTCCGTCCGTTCCGCGGTCCGGGCGGCCGCACCGCCGCCCGGACCGCGTCCATCGGCCGGATCCGCACCTGATGTGACGCCGTTTCATCTCCGCGGGCGAGGGCGCGGAAGCCGCACCTATAGTGCCGCCCGCGCCCGTTTCATGGCATATTGTGAACGTTCGCCTTGGGGGCGGTCACCGGGAGGTCGGCCGGCCCGACGATCGGTGGCAGCGGTATTGCCACCGTGGGTGACGGGCCGTACGTTCTTCCCACGGCCGGGGTCTACGTGCGTAGAGCCGTTCCGACATGGCATCGAGTCACCGGCGACCCCGCCCTCAGCCATGGAAGGAGTGGGAGCATGAGCCGCACCGTCATCCGCGGCGGACTGGTCGTCACCGCCGCCGACGAGATCCACGCCGACGTGCTCGTCGAGGGGGGCCGGGTCGCCGCACTCGCCGCCCACGAATCCGACGCCGCCCGGGGCTGGGCGGAAGCCGCCGACCGGGTCCTCGACGCGACGGGCATGTACGTCATCCCGGGTGGCGTCGACGCGCACACGCACATGGAGCTGCCCTTCGGCGGCACCCATGCCTCGGACACCTTCGAGACGGGAACGCGGGCCGCCGCGTGGGGCGGGACCACCACGATCGTGGACTTCGCCGTGCAGTCCGTGGGCGCGTCGCTGCGCGCCGGGCTCGACGCCTGGCACGCCAAGGCGGACGCCCAGTGCGCCGTGGACTACGGCTTCCACATGATCCTCTCCGACGTGAACGAGGACACCCTCAAGGAGATGGACATCCTGGTCGAGGAGGGCGTCACGTCCTTCAAGCTGTTCATGGCCTATCCGGGGGTGTTCTACAGCGACGACGGCCGCATCCTGCGGGCGATGCAGCGCGGCGCCGGCAACGGCGGCCTGGTGATGATGCACGCGGAGAACGGCATCGCCATCGACGTGCTGGTGGAGCAGGCGCTGGCCGCCGGGAAGACCGATCCCCGCTACCACGGCGAGGTCCGCCACGCGCTCCTGGAGGCCGAGGCCACCCACCGCGCCATCCGCCTCGCCCAAGTCGCCGGTTCCCCGCTCTACGTCGTCCATGTGTCGGCCGAGCAGGCCGTCGAGCAGATCGCCCTCGCCCGGGACAAGGGCCTGCCGGTCTTCGGTGAGACGTGTCCGCAGTATCTGTTCCTGTCGACGGACAACCTCGCGGAGCCGGACTTCGAGGGGGCGAAGTACGTGTGCTCGACGCCGTTGAGGCCCAGGGAGCACCAGGCCGCGCTGTGGCGTGCTTTGCGGACCGATGATCTCCAGGTGGTGTCCACGGACCACTGCCCGTTCTGTTTCGTGGGGCAGAAGGAGCTGGGCCGGGGGGACTTCTCGAAGATTCCCAACGGTCTGCCGGGGGTGGAGAACCGGATGGACCTGCTGCACCAGGCGGTGGTCGACGGTCACATCAGCCGCCGCCGCTGGATCGAGATCGCGTGTGCGGCTCCGGCGCGGATGTTCGGGCTGTATCCGCGCAAGGGCACCATCGCGCCGGGCGCGGACGCGGACATCGTGATCTACGACCCCGCGGCCGAGCAGGTCGTGTCCGCCGCCACCCACCACATGAACGTCGACTACTCGGCCTACGAGGGCAAGCGGCTCACCGGGCGGGTGGAGACCGTGTTCTCCCGCGGCGAGCCGGTCATCGAGGGCCGCACCTATGTGGGGCGCGCCGGCCACGGCCGGTACACCCCGCGAGGCACCTGCCAGTACCTCGGCTGAGAGAGGCGTGTTGAGCCATGGAATTCGGACTCGTCCTGCAGACGGACCCGCCCGCCTCGGGCGTCGTGGAGCTGATGAGGCGCGCGGAGCGCAACGGATTCGCCTACGGCTGGACCTTCGACTCGGTGGTGCTGTGGCAGGAGCCGTTCGTCATCTACAGCCAGATCCTGGCGCAGACGGAGCGGCTGATCGTGGGGCCGATGGTCACCAACCCGGGCACGCGGACCTGGGAGGTGACCGCGTCCACGTTCGCCACGCTCGCGGACATGTTCGGCAACCGGGTGATCTGCGGCATCGGGCGCGGTGACTCGGCGATGCGGGTGGCCGGGCGCAAGCCCAACACCCTTGCCCGCATCGAGGAGGCCATGCACGTCATCCGCGAGCTCGCGGAGGGCCGCGAGGCCGACCTCGGCGGGCATGTCATCCACATCCCGTGGGTCAAGCAGGGCTCCCGGCTCCCCGTGTGGATGGCCGCGTACGGACCGAAGGCGCTGGCGCTGACCGGCGCCAAGGCAGACGGCTTCATCCTCCAGCTCGCCGACGTCCATCTCACCGAGTGGATGGTCAAGGCGGTCAAGGACGCCGCCGTCGCCGCCGGGCGCGACCCCGACGAGGTGCGGATCTGCGTCGCGGCACCGGCCTACGTCACCGAGGACGACTCCCCGCAGGCGCTGGCCCATGCCCGCGAGCAGTGCCGCTGGTTCGGCGGCATGGTCGGCAACCACGTCGCCGACCTCGTCTCCCGCTACGGCCACCACTCCGGCGCGGTCCCCGAGGAGCTGACGGAGTACGTCAAGGCGCGGATGGACTACGACTACGCCGAGCACGGCAAGGCCGGAAACCGGCACACGGACTTCGTCCCCGACGAGATCGTGGACCGCTTCTGCCTGATCGGCACGGCGCAGCAGCACATCGAGAAGCTGACCGCGCTCAAGGCCCTGGGCGTCGACCAGTTCGCGCTGTACGACATGCACGACGCCAAGGAGGCCACCATCGACGCCTACGGCGCGACCGTGATCCCCGCCCTCACCGGCTGACCGGGGAACCGGGCACATGGAGGAGGCCGCGGCCCCCGCCCAGATCACGCACAGCGACGGCCGCGTCGAGCTGGCACCCGGCGCGGCCGTCCCGCACGGCCGCCACGCCAACGAGGACCTGCTGCCGGTCCCGCTGGCCCGACGCACCTGGACCACGTACAACTTCACCGCCCTGTGGGTCGGCATGGCCCACAACATCCCGTCCTGGACGCTCGCCTCCGGCCTGGTGGCGCTCGGCATGGACTGGAAGCAGGCGGTGTTCACCATCGCCCTGGCCAATGTCATCGTGCTGGCCCCGATGCTGCTCACCGGCCATGCCGGGCCCAAGTACGGCATCCCCTTCCCCGTGCTCGCCCGCGCCTCCTTCGGAGTGCGCGGCGCGAACCTGCCGGCACTGCTGCGGGCGGCGGTGGCCTGCGCGTGGTTCGGGATCCAGACCTGGATCGGCGGGCAGGGCATCTTCGTGCTGCTCGGCAACATCTGGGGAGGCTGGGCCGGCGCGGCGCGGATCGGCGGCTACCCGTGGACGCTGTGGCTGTGCTTCGCGGTCTTCTGGGCGCTCGAACTGGCCATCATCTACCGGGGCATGGAGACGCTGCGCCGCTTCGAGAACTGGGCGGCACCCTTCGTCATCATCGGCGCCCTGGTCCTGCTCGGCTGGATCGCCGCGAAAGCGGGCGGCCTCGGGCACCTGCTGGACCAGCCGTCCTCGCTCGGCTGGGGGCCGGACTTCTGGCAGGTCTTCTTCCCCGCCCTCATGGGCATGATCGGCTTCTGGTCGACGCTCTCCCTCAACATCCCCGACTTCACGCGCTTCGGCGCGGGGCAGCGCGCCCAGGTCCGGGGGCAGACGCTGGGCCTGCCGACGACCATGACGCTGTTCGCCGTGCTGTCCGTGCTCGTCACCTCGGGCTCCGAGGCGGTCTACGGCAAGGCCATCTGGGACCCCGTCGAGCTGGCCGGCAAGGCCGACAGCGTCTTCGGCCTGCTCTACGCCCTGGTCACCGTCCTGGTGGCGACGATCAGCGTCAACCTCGCCGCCAACGTCGTCTCGCCCGCCTACGACCTGTCCAACCTCGCTCCCAGGACCATCGACTTCCGCACCGGCGCCCTCATCACGGGCGTCGTGGGCGTGCTGATCTTCCCGTGGAAGCTGATCTCCACACCCGAGCTGTACATCTACACCTGGCTCGGGGTCGTCGGCGGCATCCTCGGCACGGTCGCGGGCATCCTGATCGCCGACTACTGGGTCGTCCGCGGCACCCACCTCGCACTCCCCGAGCTGTACCGGTCCGGCGGCGGCCGCTACTGGTACCGCGCCGGCTGGAACTGGCGGGCGGTGGCGGCCTTCGCCGCGGGCGCGCTGCTGGCGATCGGCGGCTCCTACTCCAAGGTCGACACCAAGGGCACGAAGCAGGGCCCGTTCCCCGTCGACGGGCTGATCCCGGCGCTCCGTCCGCTCGCCGACTACGGCTGGGCCATCGGCCTCGCCACGTCCTTCGTGCTCTACACGCTCCTGATGTGGCCGGACCGGCGGCGCGCGCGCACCGCGTGAGCGGCGCGGATGGCGTGAACCGGCCAATGCCACCGCGACTGCGCACGGCGCCGGGCGATCTGGTCTGATGGGGGAGTGATCGATGACGCACTCTTCAAGGCCGTGGAGGACGCCGTACGGGCGGTCGCCGAGGCAGCGGTCGTGCCGCGCTGGCGGCAGCTGACCGCCGCCGACATCAGCCACAAGACCGGCCCCGGGGACCTGGTCACCGTCGCCGACCGCGAGGCGGAGGCGCGGCTCACCGAAGAGCTGCCGGCGCTGGTGCCCGGCTCCGTCGTCGTCGGCGAGGAGGCCGTGCACGCCGATCCGTCCGTCCTGCGCCGGATCGGCGGCGGCGACCCGGTCTGGATCGTCGATCCCGTCGACGGCACCGCCAACTTCGTCGCCGGCAGGCCCGAGTTCGCCACCCTCGTCGCCCTCGCGCAGGACGGCGAGGTGCACGCCTCCTGGACGTACGTGCCGTGCCTCGGCCTGATGGCCACCGCCCGGCGCGGCGCGGGGGCGCTGCTCAACGGCGAGCCGATCCGCACCGCCGAGAGCGTGGAGGGCGCCGCGCTGACGGTCGCCACCTCGCAGTTCTCCTTCCTGGACGAGCAGGAACGCCGGCAGTTCGACGTGCTCGGCAGCGGCGGCGTCACGGCCCGCCAGTGCACCTGCGCCGGACTGGACTACCTGGAGGTCGCCCGGGGCGCCCTCGACGCCGTCGCCTTCACCTGGGAGTCGCCCTGGGACCACGCGGCCGGGGTGCTCCTGGTCGCCGAGGCCGGCGGGGCGGATGTCACCGCCGCGGGGGAGCCCTTCCGGATCGCGGGCGGCAACGCCTTCCCGTTCTCGGTCGCGCGCGACGAGGCGACCGCGCGGCGCGTCGTCGGCCTCATGGCGGGTGGCCGGTGAGCCGGGCGCGCGTCCTGGACGCGATCGTCGTCGGCGCCGGCCCCAACGGACTGACCGCCGCGGTCGAACTCGCCCGCGCGGGGCTGTCCGTGGAGGTCTTCGAGGCCGGCGAACGCGTCGGCGGCGGGGCGCGCACCGAGGAACTGACGCTGCCGGGCTTCCTGCACGACCCCTGCTCGGCCGTGCACCCCCTCGGCGTGGGCTCGCCCGCGTTCAACGCCATGCCGCTCGCCGCCCACGGACTGGAGTGGCTGCACCCGGAGCTGCCGCTCGCCCACCCCTTCGGCGACGGCACCGCGGCCGTCCTGGCCCGCAGCGTCGGCGCGACCGCCGCCTCGCTGGGACCGCGCGACGCGGGCACCTACCGCCGGCTGCTCGCCCCGTACATCGGGCGCTGGGACACCCTCGCCCACGACTTCCTGCGGCCCCCGTGGCAGGGGCTGCCGCGCGACCCGCTGGGCTTCGCGCGCTTCGGGCTCACCGGTCTGCCGCCGGTGGCGCTGCTGGCCCGGCGGTTCCGCGACCCGAAGGCCCGCGGGCTGCTCGCCGGCCTCGCCGCGCACACCGTCGCACCGCTCACCAGCCCGCTGACCGGCGCCATCGCCCTGATGTTCGCGATCGCCGCGCACGAGGTCGGCTGGCCCCTGCCGCGCGGCGGCTCCCAGAGCCTGTCCGACGCGCTGGCCTCCTACCTGCGCGAGCTGGGCGGCACCGTGCACACCGGGGTTATGGTGCGCAAGATCGACGAACTGCCGCCTGCGCGCGCCTATGTCTTCGACACCTCGCCCACGGCGCTCGCCCGGATCGCCGGGCTGGGCGACGCCTTTCACCGCTACCGCTACGGCCCCGCCGCCTGGAAGATCGACTACGCGCTGGACGGCCCCGTGCCCTGGACCGCCGCCGAGGCGCGACGGGCCGGCACCGTGCATATCGGCCCGACCTACGGCGAGATCGGCGACGCCCTCGACCGGGCCGTCACCGGCCGGGACCCGCAGGTGCCGTTCCTCATCACCGCGCAGCCCAGCGTCGTGGACCCCGGCCGCGCGCCGGAGGGCAAACACGTCTTCTGGGCCTACGCGCACGTGCCCAACGACTGGCCGGGCGACGCCACCGAGGCCGTCGAGCGGCAGATCGAGCGCTTCGCCCCCGGCTTCCGCGATCTGGTCCTCGCCCGCGCCGTCAGCGGCCCCGCCGAACTGGCGGCCCGCAACCCCAACTACACCGGCGGCGACATCGCCTGCGGCGCCTTCACCGGCCTGCAGACGGCCTTCCGCCCGAAGCCGAGGTGGAACCCGTACACCACCGCCCGCCCCACCGTCTTCCTCTGCTCCTCCGCCACTCCGCCCGGGCCCGGCGTCCACGGAATGCCGGGCCACTACGCGGCCCGCGCGGTCCTGAAGCGGCTGGGCGCGGCCGTCCCGCGCCGGTGACCGGCTCCGCGGCCACGCTGCGGACCCGTGCCACGCTTGTCGGACGCAGCGATTAGCATCGCGGACATGGAACAGCGCGTATTGGGCAGGACGGGCCGCAAGGCGTCCGTCGTGGGTCTCGGCACCTGGCAGCTGGGTGCCGACTGGGGTGACGTGCGGGAGGAGGACGCGCTGGCGGTGCTGGACGCCGCGGTCGAGTCGGGCGTGACCTTCTTCGACACGGCCGACGTCTACGGCGACGGCCGCAGCGAGCAGCTGATCGGCCGCTACCTGCGCGAGCGCCCCGACGCCGGTGTCTTCGTGGCAACGAAGATGGGCCGCCGGGCCGCCCAGCTCCCCGAGAACTACGTGCTGGACAACTTCCGCGCGTGGAACGACCGTTCGCGCGCGAACCTGGGCGTCGACACTCTCGACCTCGTGCAGCTGCACTGCCCGCCGACCGCGGTGTACTCCTCGGACGCCGTCTTCGACGCCCTGGACACCCTCGTCGCGGAGGATCGCATCGCCGCCTACGCGGTGAGCGTCGAGACCTGCGAGGAGGCGCTGACGGCGATCGCCCGCCCGGGTGTGGCCAGTGTGCAGATCATCCTCAACCCCTTCCGCCTCAAGCCGCTGGAGCAGGTGCTCCCGGCCGCCGCCGAGGCGGGCGTCGGGATCATCGCCCGCGTGCCGCTCGCGTCCGGCCTGCTGACCGGCCGGTACACCAAGGACACCGTCTTCGCCGCCGACGACCACCGGAACTACAACCGGCACGGTGAGGCCTTCGACCAGGGCGAGACCTTCTCCGGCGTCGACTACGAGACCGGTCTTGAGGCCGCCGCGGAGTTCGTGGCGCTCACGCCGCAGGGCGCGACCCCCGCGCAGACCGCGCTGCGCTGGATCATCCAGCAGCCGGGCGTCACCACCGTCATCCCCGGTGCCCGCTCGGTCGCCCAGGCCCGCGCCAACGCCGAGGCCGCCGCCCTTGCGCCGCTGTCGCAGACGACGCTGGACGCGGTGCGGGACCTGTACGACACCCGCATCCGCGCCCAGGTCCACCACCGCTGGTAGCCACCGGGGCTCAGTTCGTGCCCGCCTCCTGGAGGACGCCCTCCAGGAGCGCGGGCAGCGCGGTCCCGATCGGCTCGCGGACCACCTCGTCCGCGAGCGCGTCGTACGGAGTCGGCTCGGCGTTGACGATCACCAGCCGCGCGCCGTGCTCGGCGGCGATCCCGGCGAGCGCCGCGGCCGGCTGCACCTGAAGGCTGGTCCCCACGGCGATGAACAGGTCGCAGCCCTTGGCGATCGCCATGGCGTTCCCCAGCACCACCGGGTCGAGCCGCTGCCCGAACATCACGGTGGCGGTCTTCAGGATGCCGCCGCACTTCCCGCACGCCGGATCGTCCTCGCCGGCCCGGATCCGCTCCAGTGCCTCGGCCAGAGGGGTGCGGTCGTGGCAGCGCGTGCAGACGACCGAGCGCGCCGTCCCGTGCAGCTCCAGCACCTTGCGCTCCGGCAGCCCGGCCATCTGGTGGAGCCCGTCCACGTTCTGGGTGATCACCCGCACCGGCAGGCCCGACCGCTCCAGCCGGACGATCGCGGCGTGCGCCTCGTTCGGGCGCGCCTGCAGGGTGGGGGCGTCCATGCGCATCCGCCACGACCGGCGGCGGATCTCCGGGTCGGACATGTAGAACTCGTACGTCACGAGCTTCTCGGCGTCGGGGTCGCGCGTCCACACACCGTTCGGGCCCCGGTAGTCCGGGATGCCGGAGTCGGTGGAGATCCCCGCACCCGTGAGAATCGCGACCAGCGGCCTCTTGGCGTTCATGCGGCGAGCGTACGCAGACCGTGCCGCATGCGGCATCGTGTTTTCCGCGCCGCTCAGGCCAGCCGCTCGCGCACCTCCGCGACGAGGCCGGCCGCCTTTTCCACGGCGGCCACGGGATCGCCCAGCCCGGCCAGTACCGCCTCGGCGCGGGCCCGGAAACGGGGCGGCGCGCCGGGCAGTGCGTCGGCGGCGGCCAGGGCGCCCTTCTCGTTCAGGCACCAGACCCGGTGGTGGGCGTGCAGGGACTGCGTGAGCACGCCGACGGCGCGGGACAGGCACAGCGTGGCATGCAGGACGTCGCCCGCGGCCGCCGACTTGCGGGCGTTGACCACCAGGAAGTCCGCTTCCCACGCGGCACCGGTCAGCGCGGCGCGCAGCGGCTCGGGGTACACCCGGGTGCGGTCGCGCAGCGCGGCCAGTTCACCGGAGGGGTCCGCCAGGACACGGCCGAGTGCCACCTCGCCGGGGTACACCGGCGACCAGAAGCCCAGTGGATGGCCGGCCTGGATGCCCACCTCGTAGCGGCCGGCTGCGCAGTCCTCCCAGACCCGCAGCACCCGGTCCAGGTCGCGCAGGATCCAGTCGACGCGGGCACCGCCCACCGTCAGCCACGCCCCGCCGTTCACCCACGGGCCCCAGCCGCCCGGTCCCGCGACCTCCACGGGCCCGCCGGCCGCCTCGGCCGCGAGCGCGGCCAGCGCCGCCGTGTCGGGTGTGCCGCGGTAGTGGACGCCGAGATCCCAGTCGGAGTCCGGGCGGTGCGTGCCGCGCGCCCGGCTGCCCCCGAGCAGCACGCCCACGACACCGGGGACACCGCACAGAGCCTCGGCCATGGCGCGCACAGGGGGTACGGGGACAAGCTGTTCGGGCATCGTGCGAGTGTAGGAGCCATACGTCGCGAGGAGTACGCAATTGTTCACCACCCGGCCCACCCTTCAGGGCACCTTCGGCATGGTCTCGTCCACGCACTGGCTGGCCTCGCAGTCGGCCATGGCGGTGCTGGAGAGCGGCGGCAACGCCTATGACGCCGCGGTCGCCGCCGGATTCGTCCTGCACGTGGTGGAGCCGCACCTCAACGGGCCCGCCGGCGAGGTGCCCATCGTCCTCGCCCCGGCGGGCGGCGAGGTACGGGTGCTGTGCGGCCAGGGCCCGGCCCCCGCGGGCGCGAGCGTCGAGTACTACCGGTCGCTCGGCCTGGACCTCGTCCCGGGTACGGGACCGCTGGCGGCGGCCGTGCCGGGCGCCTTCGACGCGTGGATGGTGCTGCTGCGCGACCACGGCACGAAGCCGCTGGACGAAGTGCTGTCGTACGCCATCGGCTACGCCGAGCACGGGCACCCCGCGGTGGAGGCCATCGGCGCGACGGTGGAGTCCGTGCGCGCGATGTTCGAGACGGAGTGGACGACCTCGGCGGAGCTGTACCTGCCCGCGCCGCGCCCCGGCGAGCTGCTCCGCAACCCGCAACTGGCCGCCACCTGGAAGCGCTTGCTGCGCGAGGCGCAGGCCGCGGGCAGCGGCCGTGAGACGCAGATCGAGGCCGCCCGACGCGTCTGGCGCGAGGGCTTCATCGGTGAGGCCCTCGTGGACTTCGCGGCCCGCCCGGCCATGGACACCTCCGGCGAGCGGCACGCCTCGACCCTGACCGGCGACGACCTCGTCGCCTACGAGGCCCGCTACGAGGAGCCCGTCACCCACGACTGGAACGGCTGGACGGTCTGCAAGGCGGGCCCCTGGAGCCAGGGCCCCGCCTTCCTGCAGCAGTTGGCGCTGCTGCCCGGCCCGGCGGACCTGCCGGAGTACGGCACCGCGGACTGGGTGCACACCCTCGTCGAGGGCGCCAAGCTCGCCATGGCCGACCGCGAGGCCTGGTACGGCGACGCCGACCCGGACGGCGTCCCCCTCGCGGAACTGCTCTCGCCCGCCTACAACGACGCCCGGCGCGCCCTGATCGACCCCGCCAAGGCCTCGTACGACCTGCGGCCCGGCAGCCCCGGCGGGCGCACCCCGCGGCTGCCCGCCTTCCCGCTCCACGACCCGGGAGCGGAGCCGGGGTTCGACGCGATGGGCGTCGGCGAGCCGACCGTCGCGAACAACGGGGCGACCCGGGGCGACACCTGCCACGTCGACGTCGTCGACCGCTGGGGCAATATGATCGCCGCCACGCCCAGCGGCGGCTGGCTGCAGTCCAGTCCCGCGATACCCGGCCTGGGCTTCGCGCTCGGCAGCCGCCTCCAGATGGCCTGGCTCGAACCCGGACTGCCCAACTCCCTCACCCCCGGCCGCCGTCCGCGCACCACCCTCACCCCGTCCCTCGCGCTGCGCGACGGCGTGCCCGTGATGGCGTTCGGCACGCCGGGCGGCGACCAGCAGGACCAGTGGTCACTGACGTTCTTCCTCGCGGTTGCCCTGCGCGAGGAAGTGCGCGGCGGCCTCGACCTCCAGGGCGCCGTCGACGCCCCCAACTGGCACACCGACAGCTTCCCGGGCTCCTTCCACCCCCGCACCATGCACCCCGGCAGCCTCACCGTCGAGTCCCGGCTGGGCGAAGCCCTCATCGACGACCTGCGGCGGCGCGGCCACGACCTCACCGTCGCGGCCCCCTGGAGCGAGGGCCGCCTCTGCGCCGTCGCCCGCGACCCGCGCACGGGCCTCCTGTCCGCCGCCGCCAACCCCCGCGGCATGCAGGGCTACGCGGTGGGCCGCTGAGGATCCCCGCCCCGGTGGGTTCTCAGGCCCGTCGCCTCGGCGGGACGCCGTTGACGAGTTCGACGGGGGTGGAGGCCGTGGCGAGGGCGGCCAGGGCGGCGCGGACGCGGCGGTGGAGGCCGGGGGAGAGGTAGGCCTCGGCCTCGTCCGGGGTGGCCATGCGCCAGTCGGAGAGTTCCTCGGCCTGGAGGCGGACGGCCGCGAGCGACGCGTCGTCGAGCACGCCCCCGTCGAAGAGGAACGAGGCGAGCGGCGGCCGCCCGGGAACCCCCTGGATCCAGTCGACGGCGAGGAGTTCGCCCGGTTCGACGTCGAGACCGATCTCCTCCAGCGTCTCGCGCCGCGCGCCCTCGCGCGGCGTCTCCCCGTCGGCGGACTCGATGGTGCCGCCGGGCAGCACCCACTTGCCGTCCTCGCGGTAGGTGGTCTCGGCGATGAGGATGCGGCCGTCGGCGTCACGGAACAGGGTGCTCGCGCCGGCGAGGATCTTGGGGAGGCTCTCGATGTACGCGGAGAAGTCGGAGGTCGTCACGGGTCCCAACCTAATCGGCTACCGGCCGTCCCGAGGAGACCGGGTCGCCCCGCTCACTCCTCGCGCCGGACCCAGGGAGCGAATTTCCGGCCGGGAACGGCATCCGCACGCCAGTGGCGCGGCACCGTCCCGAGCACGATGTCGAGCCGTTCCGCGGCGACCAGGCATGAGGCGGGGCCGGGACAACCGGCCGCTCCCGGCCTGCTGATGCTGCCCTCACGTCCTCAACAACGGGCCGGTGAAGACCGGTTCGCGGCCGTGGTGGCTGGTGAGTTCATGGCCGGCGGCGGGCCGGAACCGCCACCCCGCTGTCCGGCGGCGTGGTCACGTGCCGGCCGCCGCGACGGCCGCGTCCACCGCCGCCGCGAGGTCGGCAGGCGGAAGGCTGCCGGGGGCGCGGCGGGCCCGGGCGGCGCGGTTGAGGAGGTTGCGCAGGGTGTCGTTGACGGGGGTGGGCACGCCGTGGAGGCGGCCGAGGAGGACGATCTCACCGTTGAGGTGGTCGGCCTCGGCGGAGCCGGTCGCGCGGCTGAGGCTCTGCCATGTCGAGCCGCCGCCCCGGGCGGCGCCCTCGACGGTGCGCACCGTGACGAGGTCGCCGCGCATCGCGGCCTGTTCGGCCTCGCTCGCGTACGCGATGCCCGCCGCGTCGAGCACCGCCTCGCCCTCGGCACGCGCCCGCCGGTGGAGCGCGCGCACGGAGTCGTCGCGGCCGATGAGCGCCTCCACGGCGTTGCCCAGGTTCGTCAGCAGCTTGGCGTACTTCCACCGCATGACGTCCTCGGTGACCGGCGCGCGCAGGAACGGGGACGCCTCCAGGCCGGCCGCGATGCGCCGGACGGTGGCGTCCGTGCCGTGCGGGTAGCGGCCCAGGTGGAGCATGCCGGTGAGAGGCGCACAAGGGGCGATCACGACGCCGGGCTCGACGTGGGCCGACGGCAGCCACACGCACATGCCGTACACCTCGGGGAAGCGCCGCAGCGCGAGCCGTTCGTTGGCGACGCCGTTCTGGGCGAGCACCAGGGGGAGGCCCTGGCCCACCGGCGCCCAGGTGTCGAGCGCGGCGGCGGTGTCCTGGGTCTTGACCGCGAGGACCAGGACGTCGTCGTCGCGCAGGTCGAGCGCGTCCGGTCCGTCGACGACCGGGACGGCGAGGGAGAGCGTCGCATCGGGCGTGCGCAGGGTGAGCCCGTGGTCCCGCAGAGCCGCGCCGTGCGCGCCCCGGGCGACCATGACGACGTCCTGTCCGCTCTGGAACAGCCGTCCGCCGATGGACCCGCCGACCGCGCCCGCGCCGATGATGATGTACCGCACACGCGGACCCTACGGCACCAGGGCGAGCGTGCGGCGGGCGAGGTCGCCGATCGCCACGCCGTCGAAGCCGAAGACCGCGCTGCGCACCCGGTCGCGCAGCGGTTCCGTCCACTGCGGCGGGATCGCGGCGCCGCCGCACAGCACGCCCGCCACCGAGCCCGCCGTCGCGCCGTTGGAGTCGGTGTCGAGGCCGCCGCGCACGGTCAGCGCGATCGTGGACGTGAAGTCGCCCTGCCCGTACAGCAGTCCGGCGGTGATGACCGCGGCGTTGGGCACGACGTGGATCCAGTGCAGGTGCCCGGTCTCCTGCTCCAGGTCCGCCAGGGTGTCCGCCCAGCCGAGCCCGGCCTCGTGCAGCGCCATGGTGCGCCGCACCGTGCGCGACAGCCGGCAGCCGGGCGGGATCTGGGTCAGGGCCGCCTCCAGCGCGTCCCGCGCGTCCGGAGCCGTGAACGCGGCGGCGATCAGGGCCGCCGCCCACATCGCGCCGTAGACGCCGTTGCCGGTGTGCGACAGCACCGCGTCGCGCCGGGCGAGGGAGGCGGCGCGGCGCGGGTCGCCGGGGGAGGTCCAGCCGTACACGTCGGCGCGGATCAGGGCCCCGATCCACTCCTGGTAGGGGTTGTCGACGGTCGCGCTGAGCGGCGGTCCGATACCGGACGCGAGATTGCGGTACGCGGCCCGCTCCGCGGTGAAGGTCTGAAGGTAGGGCAGCCGCAGCAGCCACAGCTCGCCGACGTCCTCGGTGGTGAAGCCCGCTCCGTGCGTCTCCAGCAGGTCGAGGCCGAGGATCGCGTAGTCGACGTCGTCGTCCCGCACACTGCCGTCGATGCCGCCGCGCGTGCACTGCCGCCACTCGGGGCGCAGGTCGAACTCTGCGGGGTCGGGGGGCGGGGACAGCGCGGGCAGGTAGTCCGTCAGGGGGAGGGCGTCCGCCCGGCGCAGGTAGCGGTCGATGCGGTCCCGGGTCCAGTGGTCGCCGCGCTCCACGGGCTTGCCGAGCATGTTGCCGGCGATGCGGCCCAGCCAGCCGCCCAGGATCCTGTCCTGAAGGACGGGGGTTGGTGACGTCATGCTCCCGGTGTACCGGAATCCCGCGGCTCCGGCGGGAAGCCCGCACTCCTGCCGTCGCGCGTCGCGCGCTTCCGCCCGCCCCGCCCGCCCCTGGGGGGTGCGCTGAGACAATGACCGGGTGTCAGAAGCCTCCGGTGCCGCCCCCGCACTGCTGCCCGACGACGAGCTGGAGCGGTCGTCCGTGGTCGCCAACAGCACCATGAACCGCGAGCGCGGGCTGTCCGGGGTGAACAGCTACGCCCGTGAACTCGGCTTCGATCCCGTCCGCGAACTGCTCGCCCGTTCCGCCTCGCCATCCTGGCTCGACCTGTGCAGCGGGGAGGGCCGGGCCCTGCGCGAGGCCGCGGCCGGGCTCCCGGCGACGGCGGTGCTGACCGGCGTCGACCTGGTGGGTCCCCTCGTCCCGGTGCCGCTACCGCCCGGGGTGGAGCTGGTGACGGCCTCGGTCGCGACCTGGACGCCGCGGCGTTCCTACGACCTGATCACCTGCGCCCACGGGCTGCACTATGTGGGCGACCGGCTCGGCCTGCTCGCCCGCGCGGCCTCCTGGCTCAGCCCCCGGGGGCTGCTGGTCGCGCACCTGGACCCCGCCTGGATCCGCCGCGCCGACGGTACGTCGGGCGGCCGCCAGGTGACGGCGGCCCTGCGGTCGGCCGGCTTCACCTACGACGCCCGCCACCACCGGCTCAGCCTGCGCGGACACCGGGTCGTCCGCCTGCCCTTCCGCTATCTCGGCGCGGATCCGCACGCCGGACCCGACTGGACCGGCCAGCCGTCCGTCGCCTCCTACTACGCCGCGGGGTCCCCGGGATAGGGTCCAAGCGGCGCGACCTGCGGCAAGGGAGATCAATGTGACGGACACACGGCGAGCGCGCGTACTGATCGCCGCGGACAAGTTCAAGGGCTCACTCACCGCCGTCGAGGTGGCCGAGCGGATCGGCGCCGGACTGCGCCGCGTCGCGCCGGACGCCGTCGTCGAGTCCGTACCCGTCGCGGACGGCGGCGACGGCACGGTGGACGCCGCCGTCGCCGCGGGCTTCGAACGGCGGCTGGTGGAGGTCACCGGGCCGCTGGGCGAGCCGGTCACGGCCGCGTACGCACTGCGCGGCGACACCGCCGTCGTCGAGATGGCCGAGGCGTCCGGACTGCGGCATCTGCCGCCGGGGGTCTTCGCGCCGCTGACGGCCACCACGTACGGCACCGGCGAAGTGCTGCGCGCCGCGCTCGACGCGGGCGCGCGCTCCCTGGTGCTCGGTGTCGGCGGCAGCGCCACCAACGACGGTGGCGCCGGCATGCTCGTGGCGCTCGGCGCGCGCCTGTTGGACGCACAAGGTGTGCCGGTGGCCCCCGGTGGAGCGGCGCTCGCCACCCTGGCGTCGGCGGACCTGACGGGGCTCGACGCGCGCCTGGCGGACACCGAGGTGGTCCTCGCCAGTGACGTCGACAATCCGCTGCTCGGCCCGAAGGGCGCGGCCGCCGTCTACGGACCGCAGAAGGGTGCCGGCCCCGAGGACGTCGCGACGCTGGATGCCGCGCTTTCCCGCTTCGCCGAGGTGCTGGACGCCGCCGAGGCCGCGGAGGCGCCCGGCGCGGGCGCGGCGGGCGGTGTCGGGTTCGGCGCCCTCGTCGGGCTGCGGGCGCGGTTCCGGCCCGGCGTGCAGGTCCTGATGGACATGCTCGGTTTCGCGCAGGCACTGGAGCGGGCCGACCTGGTGATCACCGGCGAGGGCTCCCTGGACGAGCAGACGCTGCACGGCAAGGCCCCCGCCGGTGTGGCGGCCGCGGCCCGCGCCCGGGACGTCGAGGTCGTCGCCGTGTGCGGGCGCCTGGCGCTGCCCCCGGCCGCACTGACCGCGGCGGGCATCCGGCGCGCGTACGCCCTCACCGACATCGAGCCGGACCCGGCGCGCTGCATGGCCGAGGCCGGGCCGCTGCTGGAGCGCCTCGCCGTCGACATCGCGCGCGACGTCCTGGTCTGAACCGTCTGAGCCGCCGCCGCACACACGTGGGGCCCCGAGCCGTTCCCGGCTCGGGGCCCCACGGACGTTCGTCGTACGGCTACGGAAGCTCCGCCGCACGCGCCTCACGGCGGTTGTTGCGGATCGTGTTGACCCGGCGGGTCGTCGCGAACAGCGGGATGACCGCCGCCGCGATGATCTGCAGGGCCGCACCCGTCTGCAGCAGCACGTCGCCACCGGGGACCGCGAAGGCCCAGCAGACCAGGCAGCCCATGCTGACCACGATCCAGGCGAGGGTCATCACGGCGAGCCGGCCGCGCGGCTTGGGGTACTCGACCCGGCTGACCATCAGCCATGCCACACCGACGATGGCCAGCACCGTCGGGATGAACGGCAGGTCCAGCAGCACCACCGAGATCACGGTCATGGCCCCGAAGGGGCTCGGCATGCCCTGGAAGATGCCCTCGCGCACCGTCGTGCACGAGAACCGGGCGAGCCGCAGCACGACCGCCAGCAGCACCACGACCGCGGCCACCGCCGACACCCGGCCGTAGGCGTCGTCGGAGATCAGACCCCAGACCACCACGAAGTAGGCGGGGGCCAGGCCGAAGCTGATGAGGTCGGAGAGGTTGTCGAGCTCCGCACCCATCGCCGAGCTGCGCAGCTTGCGCGCCACGAGCCCGTCGAAGAGGTCGAAGACCGACGCCATGAGCATCAGCAGCACGGCGGTGGCGGCGCTGTGCCGCGTCATGCCGCCGTCGGTGTTGCCCATGAGGTGCGGGACCAGGACTCCGGTGGTGGTGAAGTACACCGCCATGAAGCCGCAGATCGCGTTGCCGAGGGTCAGGCCGTCCGCTATCGACAGCCGCGTTGACAGCGGCATGTCATCGTCGTCGTCCTCGTCCACCGCGGCGACCCACGGTGCCTGCGCGTCGGGCTCAATCACGGTCAAGGCGAGTCACCCCGGCAACGGTGGTCTGGCCGACCTCGACGGCGGGCTCGACGCCCTCGGGAAGGTAGATGTCGACGCGGGAGCCGAACCGGATCAGGCCGATCCGCTCACCCTGCTCGACCTTCGCGCCCTGCGGGATGTAGGGCACGATGCGACGCGCGACGGCACCGGCGATCTGCACCATCTCGATGTCGCCGAGCTCGGTGTCGAAGTGCCAGACAACGCGCTCGTTGTTCTCGCTCTCCTTGTTGAACGCCGGAACGAATCCACCGGGGACGTGCTCCACCGACGTGACCGTGCCCGCGAGGGGGGCGCGGTTGACGTGGACGTTCAGCGGGCTCATGAAGATCGCGACGCGTGTGCGCCCGTCCTTCCACGGCATGATGCTCTGCACCACGCCGTCGGCCGGCGAGATCACGCGGCCCTGGGCGATCTCCCGCTCGGGGTCGCGGAAGAACCACAGCATGCCCGCCGCGAGGGCGGTGGTGGGGACGGCCACGGCCGCCCATCGCCCGGAACGGCGGGCGCGAACGAGACTGACCGCCGCGGTGGCCACGGTCGGGAGGAGCCACGGCGATGCTCCGCGCGCGAGGCGTACGCCGGCCAGGCTGTCGCGTTTAGCAGAGGATTGGCTGTGGGGCATGGAAGACCTTCGTAGCGGAGGGTGCCGCAAGATGGTTCTGGGGACGGCGGCTTTCCGTGAATGGTATCGGCAGTGACGGGCAACTGGGCAAGCCAGTGGCGGAGTCAGTGGCCGGTTATTGATGACTGGGTGTGACCTTTGGCTCGCACAAAGTGTCACAACCCAGACATTCATCCCTGGATTCGGTACTCCTCGAGCAGCCGGCGCCCGATGATCATTTTCTGGATCTCGGCGGTGCCCTCGCCGATCAGCAGCATTGGCGCCTCGCGGTACAGACGCTCGATCTCGTACTCCTTGGAGAAGCCGTAGCCGCCGTGGATGCGGAACGCGTCCTCGACGACCTCCTTGCAGTACTCCGAGGCCAGGTACTTCGCCATGCCGGCCTCGAGGTCGTTGCGCCGGCCCGCGTCCTTCTTGCGTGCGGCGTTGACCATCAGCGCGTGCGCGGCCTCCACCTTGGTGGCCATTTCGGACAGCTTGAACTGGATCGCCTGGTGCTGCGCGATCGGCTTGCCGAAGGTCTGCCGCTGCTGGGCGTACGCGATCCCCAGCTCGAAGGCGCGCTGGGCCACGCCGCAGCCGCGGGCGGCCACATTGACCCGGCCGACCTCCACGCCGTCCATCATTTGGTAAAAACCGCGCCCGGTCTCGCCGCCCAGGACGCGATTTGACGGAATCTTCACATCCTCGAGGACGAGCTCGGTCGTGTCGACGCCCTTGTAGCCCATCTTCTCGATCTTCCCGGGCACGGTCAGGCCCTTCACCATCGGGTTCGGGCCGAAGCCCGGCTCCTTCTCGATGAGGAAGGTCGTCATCGACTTGTGCGGGGCCGTGCCCTCCGGCAGGCCCTCGTCCGTACGGCACAGGACCGCGACGAGGTTGGAGGTGCCCCCGTTGGTCAGCCACATCTTCTGGCCGTTGATGACGTAGTCGTCGCCGTCGCGGACGGCCTTGGTGCGGATGGCGGAGACGTCGGAGCCCAGGCCCGGCTCGGACATCGAGAACGCGCCGCGTACCTCGCCGGTGGCCATCCGGGGCAGGAAGTGGTCCTTCTGCTCCTGCGTGCCGTGCTGCTTGAGCATGTAGGCCACGATGAAGTGGGTGTTGATGATGCCCGACACGCTCATCCAGCCGCGGGCGATCTCCTCGACCGTCAGGGCGTACGTGAGCAGGGACTCGCCGAGGCCGCCGTACTCCTCGGGGATCATCAGGCCGAAGATGCCGAGCTCCTTGAGGCCCTCGACGATGTCGGCGGGGTACTCGTCCTTGTGCTCCAGCTCGTTGGCGACCGGGAGGATCTCCTTGTCGACAAAGCTGCGGACCGTGGAGAGGATCTCCTGCTGGACGTCGGTCAGCCCGTCGGTCTGGGCGAGACGGCTCATCTGTCGTATCTCCTAGGAGTTCAGTGGGCGACGGACGGACGGCCGGGCTGCTCGCCGCCGCGCTCCTTGATGTAGGTGGCGGTCGGGACCATCACCTTCCGGCGGAAGACGCACACCAGGGTGCCGTCCTGCTTGTAGCCCTTGGTCTCCACATGGACGATGCCCCGGTCGTCCTTGGACTTCGACGGCCACTTGTCCAGCACCGTGGTCTCGCCGTAGATCGTGTCGCCGTGGAAGGTCGGCGCCACGTGCTTCAGCGACTCGATCTCCAGGTTGGCGATGGCCTTGCCGGAGACGTCCGGGACGGACATGCCCAGCAGCAGGGAGTAGATGTAGTTGCCCACGACGACGTTCCGGCCGAAGTCGGTGGTCCGCTCGGCGTAGTTCGCGTCCATGTGCAGCGGGTGGTGATTCATGGTCAGGAGGCAGAAGAGGTGGTCGTCGTACTCGGTGACCGTCTTCCCGGGCCAGTGCTTGTAGACAGCGCCGACCTCGAACTCTTCATACGTGCGGCCGAACTGCATCGCTTCCAGGCCTCCGGGGTGTCGTGCTTGCTCGTACGGGTGATGTCCGCGGCGGTCATGCGGGGACCTCCAGCGGGTCCAGCGTGTTCGCCCTGCGGATCTCGTCCACGATCCTGCCGATGATCTCCGTGATTCCGAAGTCCTTCGGCGTGAACACGGCGGCGACGCCGCACTCGATCAGCTTGGCCGCGTCCGCAGGGGGGATGATGCCGCCGGCGATCACCGGGACGTCGTCCGCGCCCGCGTGGCGCAGGCGCTCCAGGACGTCCGGCACGAGCTCGGCGTGCGAGCCGGACAGGATCGACAGGCCGACGCAGTGGACGTCCTCGGCGACCGCCGCCGACACGATCTGCTCGGGCGTCAGCCTGATGCCCTGGTAGACCACCTCGAAGCCGGCGTCGCGGGCCCGCACGGCGATCTGCTCGGCGCCGTTGGAGTGGCCGTCCAGTCCGGGCTTGCCGACGAGCAGCCGCAGCTTGCCGCCGCCCAGCTCCCGCGCGGTGAGCTCCACCTTGCGGCGCACCTCGGCCAGCGGCGTGCCCGCCTCGGCGGTGACCGCGACCGGGGCGCTGCCGACGCCCGTCGGCGCCCGGTATTCGCCGAAGACGTCCCGCAGGGCCCAGGACCACTCGCCGGTCGTGACGCCGGCCCGTGCGCACTCCAGGGTGGCCTCCATGAGGTTGGCGGTGCCCGCGGCGGCCGCCTTGAGGGCCTCCAGCGACTTCTGGGCGCGGGACTCGTCCCGGTTGTCGCGCCAGTCGTGCAGGGCGGCGACGACCCGGGCCTCGTTCTCCGGGTCGACGGTCATGATCGCGCCGTCCAGGTCGGAGGTCAGCGGGCTGGGCTCGGTGCCCTCGTAGCAGTTGACGCCGATGATCTTCTCCTCGCCGGACTCGATCCGCGCCCGGCGCTCGGCGTGCGAGGAGACCAGCTGCGACTTCAGGTAGCCCGACTCGACGGCCGCCATGGCGCCGCCCATCTCCTGGATGCGGCCGATCTCGGCGAGCGACTGCTCGACCAGCTCGCCGACCTTCGCCTCGACGACATGGCTGCCGTCGAAGATGTCCCCGTACTCCAGCAGGTCGCTCTCGTGCGCCAGCACCTGCTGGATGCGCAGGGACCACTGCTGGTCCCAGGGGCGCGGCAGCCCGAGCGCCTCGTTCCAGGCCGGCAGCTGCACGGCGCGGGCGCGGGCGTCCTTGGAGAGCGTCACGGCCAGCATCTCCAGCACGATGCGCTGCACGTTGTTCTCGGGCTGGGCCTCGGTCAGGCCGAGCGAATTGACCTGGACGCCGTAACGGAAGCGGCGCTGCTTGGGGTTCTCGATCCCGTAGCGCTCCCTGGTGACCTGGTCCCAGATGCGGGTGAAGGCCCGCATCTTGCACATCTCCTCGACGAAGCGCACGCCGGCGTTGACGAAGAAGGAGATGCGCGCCACGACGTCGCCCATGCGCTCCTGCGGCACCTGGCCGGAGTCGCGGACGGCGTCCAGGACGGCGATCGCCGTCGCCATGGAGTACGCGATCTCCTGGACCGGCGTGGCGCCCGCCTCCTGCAGGTGGTAGCTGCAGATGTTGATCGGGTTCCACTTGGGGATGTGGCTGACCGTGTAGGCGATCATGTCGGTCGTCAGCCGCAGCGACGGCACGGGCGGGAAGACGTACGTCCCGCGCGACAGGTACTCCTTGACGATGTCGTTCTGCGTCGTCCCCTGGAGCTCCGTGATCGCGGCGCCCTGCTCCTCCGCGACGACCTGATAGAGCGCCAGCAGCCACATGGCGCTGGCATTGATGGTCATCGAGGTGTTCATCCCGTCCAGGGGGATGTCCTGGAAGAGCCGGCGCATGTCGCCGAGATGGGCGACCGGGACCCCGACCCGGCCCACCTCGCCGCGGGCGAGGATGTGGTCGGGGTCGTAACCGGTCTGCGTCGGGAGGTCGAACGCGACCGACAGGCCGGTCTGGCCCTTGGCGAGATTGCGCCGGTACAGGGCGTTGGACGCCTCGGCCGTGGAGTGCCCGGCGTAGGTCCGCATCAGCCACGGACGGTCCTTCTGACGCTCGCTCATGCTCGTTCCCGATCTCAGATGTTCCGGAAGCGGTTGATGGCGTCGATGTGCCGGGCCCGCATCTCCTCGTCGCGGACGCCGAGCCCTTCCTGCGGGGCCAGCGCGAGCACGCCGACCTTGCCCTGGTGGAGATTGCGGTGCACGTCGTAGGCGGCCTGGCCGGTGTCCTCCAGGCTGTACGTCCGCGACAGCGTCGGGTGGATCTTCCCCTTGGCGATGAGGCGGTTGGCCTCCCACGCCTCGCGGTAGTTCGCGAAGTGCGAGCCGATGATGCGCTTGAGCGACATCCACAGGTAGCGGTTGTCGTACTCGTGGGTGAAGCCCGAGGTCGAGGCGCAGGTGACGATCGTGCCGCCCTTGCGGGTGACGTACACGGACGCGCCGAAGGTCTCGCGTCCGGGGTGCTCGAAGACGATGTCGACGTCCTCGCCGCCGGTCAGCTCGCGGATGCGCTTGCCGAGGCGCTTCCACTCCTTCGGGTCCTGGGTGTGCTCGTCCTTCCAGAACCGGAAGTCCTCGGCATTGCGGTCGATGATCGCCTCGGCGCCCATGCTGCGGCAGATCTCCGCCTTCTGCGGCGAGGACACCACGCAGATCGGGGTGGCGCCGCCGGCCAGCGCGAACTGGGTGGCGTACGAACCAAGGCCGCCGCTGGCGCCCCAGATCAGGACGTTGTCGCCCTGCTTCATCCCGGCGCCGTTGCGGGAGACCAGCTGCCGGTAGGCGGTGGAGTTGACCAGGCCGGGGGCCGCGGCCTCCTCCCAACTGAGGTGCCGGGGCTTGGGCATCAGCTGGTTGGACTTCACCAGGGCGATCTCGGCGAGGCCGCCGAAGTTGGTCTCGAAGCCCCAGATGCGCTGCTCGGGGTCGAGCATCGTGTCGTTGTGGCCGTCCGCGGACTCCAGTTCCACGGACAGGCAGTGCGCGACCACCTCGTCGCCGGGCCGCCAGGCGTTCACACCGGGGCCGGTGCGCAGGACGACGCCCGCCAGGTCGGAGCCGATGATGTGGTACGGCAGGTCGTGGCGCTTGGTGAGCGGGGAGAGCTTGCCGTACCGCTCCAGGAAACCGAAGGTGGACATCGGCTCGAAGATCGAGGTCCACACCGAGTTGTAGTTGACGGAGCTGGCCATGACGGCCACCAGGGCCTCGCCCGGGCCGAGCTCCGGCAGGGGCACGTCGTCCACGTGCAGCGACTTGCGCGGGTCCTTCTCGCTGCTCTCCAGGCCCTCGAACATGCCGACCTCGTCCTTGCGGACGGTGACGGCACGGTACGACTCGGGGAGCGGCAGGGCCGCGAAGTCCGCGGCCGTGCTTTCGGACGCCATGATTGCGTCGAGGATGTCCTTCACGGTGATGCCTCCGGCGAAGCGCGACGTAGGGACGCTTGAGGGAACGTCGGGGGGTGCGGTGGGTCGTGCCGTCGGTTCGGCGGTTGTGCTGTTTCCGTGACGGTCGCACGGATCGAGCGAGAGCGCTGGGTGGCGCGGGTGAGTGCCTGTGACGCAGGCGTCCGGGCCTTTGGGGACAGACGGCGTGCGAAGGTTCACCGCACGCCGCCCGCCCGGACTGCTCTCACGGTATGGCACCGCGTGCCACTCGGCAAGACACTGGGTGCCAACATTTTGTCTCACATGGCACCACGGCTGCACATCTGAGCGGCTGGGGAGTGTCGGGGAATGCCGTGGGATGTCCGCATTTCACGCGGGACGCGCGAAGCCGGGGGTGGGGGCGGGGGGAGTACTTCACGGTCCCACCGGCCGGCCGGGGCGGCGAGTCGGGGCAGCCCCTCCGGAGGGCGGTGCGCGAGGTGGCACGGCGTGCCACCTCGCGTCCCGGGGAAAGGCCCGGGACGGCCGGGCGCGGCGCCTACGCGCCCTTCAGGGCCTTCTCGATGGTCCGCATCACTTCCGCGGGCGAGGCGTCGGTGCGCGCGACCGCCACGATCACCTCGCCCTGGTGGGAGGTGAGGATCGGGGCCGGGAGGGGCCGGCGGCCGATCCCCGTGCCGAAGGTCGTCCGGATCACCTCGAAGGCGTGGTCGAGCTGCGCCTCCACGTCGCCCTTGCCGCCGGCCCGCAGCCAGCGCCGCAACACGTGGTTGTGGGCGGCGACCACGGCCGACGCCGCGACCTCCGCCAGCAGCGGGTCGTCGTCGCCGTCATGGTGGGCGCTCTCGTCGAAGTGGCCCAGCAGGTAGCGCGTGAACAGGCGCTCGTAGCGGGCAACCGACGCGATCTCGCGCTCGCGCAGGATCGGGATCTCCCGGGTCAGGCGGTAGCGCTCGACGGAGACCTCGGGCGCCTCCGCGTACATCCGCAGCACCTCGGTGATGCCCCGGCAGACCGTGTCCAGGGGGTGCTCATGGGGCTCTGCGGAGTCCAGCACCTCCCCGACCCGCACCAGGGTGTCGTCGTGATCGGGGAAGATCGCCTCTTCCTTGGAGCGGAAATGCCGGAAGAAGGTCCGCCGGGCCACGCCCGCCGCGGCCGCGATCTCGTCCACGGTCGTCGCCTCGTAGCCCTGGCTCGCGAACAGGTGCATCGCGGCGGCCGCCAGCTCCTGGCGGACGCGATGGCGCTGGGCGGTCGCGGAGGACGTACGGGTGGGCTTCGCGGGCTGGGACATACCGCGAAAGTACTGCATTCCCGCCGACTCTTGGGCAGGGCCCGGCTTCCGCAGCCTGTGGGGCGGCCCCAGCAGGCCGCCCCAGCCGTCCGCAGGCTCAGCGCCGGGCATACTCGCGGAAGCCGCGGCCGGTCTTGCGGCCCAGGCACCCGGCCGACACCAGGTGCTCCAGGAGCGGCGCCGGCGCCAGACCGGGGTCGCGGAACTCCTTGTGCAGCACCTGCTCGATCGCCAGCGAGACGTCCAGCCCCACGACGTCCAGGAGCTCGAACGGGCCCATCGGGTAGCCGCCGCCGAGCTTCATCGCCGCGTCGATGTCCTCCACCGTCGCGTAGTGCTCCTGCACCATCTTCACCGCGTTGTTCAGGTAGGGGAACAACAGCGCGTTGACGATGAACCCGGCCCGGTCGCCGCAGTCCACGGCGTGCTTGCGGACCGTGCCGCAGACCTCGTGCACGGTCGCGTGCACGTCGTCGGCGGTCAGGACCGTGCGGACCACCTCGACCAGCTTCATCGCCGGGGCGGGGTTGAAGAAGTGCATGCCGACGACGTCGGCCGGACGCGACGTCGCGGTCGCGATGGCGACGACCGGCAGCGAGGAGGTGGTGGTGGCCAGGACCGCGCCCGGCTTGCAGACCTTGTCCAGGGTCGCGAAGAGCTGCTGCTTGACCGCCAGGTCCTCCGCGACCGCCTCCACGGCAAGATCGACGTCCGCGAACGCGTCCAGCGAACCCGCCGCGGTCACCCGGGCCACGGCCTCGTCCCGCTGCTCCTGGGTGAGCCTGCCCTTGGCCACCGACCGGTCCAGGGACTTGGTGAGCGCCGCGAGGGCCTTGCCGGCCTTCTCCTGGCCGCGGGCGGCCAGCACGACCTCGTAGCCCGCCTTGGCGAACACCTCGGCGATGCCGGTGGCCATGGTGCCGGAGCCCGCGACGCCGACCTGCCGCACGGGGCGCCCGGCCGAGGCGCCGCCGCCGGCTGCGGGCGTCTCGGTGTCCGCCACGACCGTGGCGCTGCAGGGTGCCTCGTAGGTGTAGAAGCCGCGGCCGGTCTTGCGGCCGAGCAGTCCCGCGGCGGTGAGCTGCCCGAGGATCGGCGCCGGGGCGTGCAGACGGTCATGGGAGGCCGCGTACATGGCCTCCAGCACGGTCCGGGCGGTGTCGATGCCGATCAGGTCGAGCAGGGCGAGCGGGCCCATGGGCAGGCCGCAGCCGAGCCGCATCGCCGCGTCGATGTCCTCGCGGGTGGCGTAGCGGGACTCGTACATGGCGGCCGCCTGGTTGAGGTAGCCGAAGAGCAGTCCGTCGGCGATGAAGCCCGGCCGGTCGCCGACCGCCACCGGCTCCTTGCCGAGGCCCCGGACGAGCGCGGTCACGCTCTCGGTGGCCTCCGGCGAGGTCAGCACGGTCGAGACCACCTCGACCAGCTTCATGGCCGGGGCCGGTGCGAAGAAGTGCAGGCCGAGGACCCGGTCGGGCCGCGAGGTGCGGGAGGCCAGCTCCGTCACCGACAGCGCGTTGGTGCCGGTCGCGATGACCGTGTCGGGCTTGACGACGGCGTCGAGCCCGACGAGGACCTCGCGCTTGATCTCGAAGTGCTCGGTGACGACCTCGATCACCAGATCGGCGTCGGCCGCCGCCTGGAGATCGGAGAAGGTGCGGAAACGGGCCAGCACATTGCCGCGCTCCGACTCCGTCATGCGCTCGCGCCGCACGGCGCGGGCAGTGGCGGACTCCAGGGAGTCGACGGCGCGGCGCGCCGCGGCCTCGTCGGTCTCGATGCCGATCACCTCGTGACCGGCGCGCGCCATGACCTCGGCGATGCCGGTGCCCATGGTGCCGAGGCCGACGACGGCGACAGTGCGGAAGGGACGTGGACGGTCCATCGCGGAACTCCAGTTGCTGAGGATCCGCGCCGTGCGTCTTCGCGGCACAGGCGCGGGCGGGAGAGGAGTTGTGAGGAGCCGCGGGGTGCGTAAGCGTGGGTGTGCGTGCCCGCGTGAAGATGCTGGCGCGCCCTGTCCCGGGGCTGCGCCGCGATGGTGCCGAACCGACGGCGGCGGCACACGGCGGCTGCGTCACCAGGCCGCGGTGTGCGTTGGTTAGAGGGTAACCGGCGAGTAACCAACACGCCAGCCCCCCGCCCATGTGATTTGCGCCCCCGACAGATGAGCGCGCCATTAAGGTGAACATCGGGCGAGAGGGGACGCTGTGGACGACGCGGGGGACGCGCGCTTCGGGGAGCATCGTGCGGCGCGACGGGCCGGCGCCCTGTACGGCTCCCTGCTTTCCGGCGGCACCACCCTCGCCGAGCTGCGGGACCGCGGCGAGTCGCGCCGCGTCGTCGGACTGCTGTCCTTCGCGACCCAGGGTGCCGCCGAATCCCGCGACGCCTATGTGCGGCGCATGGCCGCGTCCAGGCAAGCCGCCGCCATGGTGCGGCCGTGGCTCGGACCGGAGGAGCGGGCCCTGCTCGACGGGGTGACCGGCCGGTCACCCGGTGTCCCCGCCCTGCTCGGCATCCTGCCCGGTGGGACGGACGACGAGCGCCGCTACGCCCTGGAGGCGCTGGCCGCCCGGCGCGCACCACAAAGCGCCGCACCGCTCTTCGAGCTGCTCTGCGACGCCTGCGCGGAAGGCGGCACGCCCTCCTGGTACCCGGACCTGCTGGAGCGGACCATCGGCCGCGTCGTCGGCGCGGGTGAACGCCCGCACTGGCGGCTGACCCCCTGCCCGGCGGACCTGGCCGCCGTGCCGGGAAACGTGCCTCTGCTGCTCCGGTACGCCGCCCATCCGGCACCCCGCGCCAGGGCCCTCGCCCTCGACCTGCTCGGGCGCGCCGGGGAACCGGCACACCTCGGCCTGTTCGTCGCGGCCGCCGGCGACCCCGAGGCGGCCGTGCGCGAGGCGGCGCTCGTGGCACTCGGCAGGACGGACCACCCCGGTGCGCGGGAAGCGCTCGCCGCCGTCCTGACCGAGCCGTCGCGCTCCCTGGACGAACGGGAGGTCGTGGCCGTCATGCTCGGCCGCGGCGGCGACCGCCGGGCCTTCGAGACGCTCTTCCTGCTTCTCAACCACCGCGACGCCTTCCGCAACGTCACCGCCGCGGACACCCTTGCCTGCCTCGGCGACCCGCGCACCGCCCGCGCCGCGGCCGCGCTCGCCACCAACCGGCTGCGCATCACCTATGCCCTCGCCGCGATCCGCCTCCTCGGGCGCTTGGGCGCCCCGGAGTCCGTGCCCGCCCTGACCTCCACCCTGGGATGGCTGCTGGACGAGGGACGGCTCGGCCTCCAGGCCACGCGCGGCTGCGTGCGGGAGCTCGGCCGGCTCGGGGACACGCGGGCGGTGCCCGCGCTGCGCCGGGCGGCCGGGGCGCCCGCTCTGCGTGCCCCGGCCGTGGAAGCCCTCGGCCGGATCGGCGGCCCGGCCGTGCTGGACCTGTTGCTCGCCGCGGCCGGAGACCCGCAGGAGGAGGTGCGGAGCGCCGCCGCGCGCGGGCTGGCCCGCTACCGGGACGAGCCCCGCGCCACCGCCGCGCTCGCGGGGCTGTGCGCGCCGCCGTACCCGCGGCGCGTCGTCCGGGCCCTGGTGCGTTCCGGCGACCCGGTGGCGGCTTCCGCACTGGCCAGGGCGCACAAGGAGGCGCCCAGTGCCGCGACGCGGAGGCTGGCGGGCTCCTTCAGCCCAGGTCCGCGGCGTAACGCAGCTCCTTGAGGGGCATGTCGTCGTACATTTCGATCTGGTCGGTCCCGTCCGGGCCGAAACCGGCGCGAGTGTAGAAGCGCCGCGCGGGCTCGTTGTCGGCCAGCACCCACAACCGCAGCCGGCGGAAGCCGCGTTCGGCGGCCCGGGCCCGGACGGCTGCCATGAGAGCGCGTCCGGCGCCCTTGCCGATGTGGTCGGGGCGCACATATATGGCGTACAACTCACCGACCTCACCGCCGTCCTGCTCACCGCGGTACGGGCCGAGCGCCGCCCACCCCGTCAGTTCGCCGCCCTCGGCGGACACAAGGTTGTCGACCCGCCCATTGCCCTCGTCGAACCACCCCCGGCGGCGTTCGGCATCCGCCTCGGCGTCCATCGCGTCCAGGTAGGGCTGCGGGACGATCCCCGCGTATGCCGCCCGCCAGCCGCTGACGCGGATCGCTGCCACGGCGCCGATGTCGTCGCGGGTCATCGTCCGTACTTCGTTCATGCACCGGACGCTATGCGCACCGAGGCGCTACCGGCCAGCGCCTTTCTTCACAGCAGCGTCAATTGCGTCGGCTCCGGCACCGGCTGGGCGGCGGCCGACTCGTCGGCCGGCGGCGTCGGCACGGCTCGCAGTCGCCGGGCGGCACCCGCGCGGGAGGGGCCTATGCCGAACTCGTCGGCGAATTCGTGCACCATGCGCGTGATGCGCCGCTGGTACCAGGTCGGGGCGTAGGCACCGCTCTCGTACAGCGCCTTGTAGCGGGAGATCAGACGGGGGTGGTGCACCGACAGCCACGCCATGTACCACTCGCGGGCGCCGGGGCGAAGATGCAGCACGAGCGGGGTGACCGAGGTGGCGCCGGCCGCCGCGATGGCGCGGACGGTCTCCCGCAACTGCTCCGGGGAGTCGCTGAGATAGGGCAGCACGGGCGCCATCAGCACGCCGCAGGCGATGCCGTGGTCGTTCAGTGTCCGGCAGACGTCCAGCCGCCGCGCGGGCGCGGGGGTGCCGGGCTCCACGGTGTTCCACAGCTTCCGGTCCAGGAAGCCGACGGAGACCGCGACGGAGACCTCCGTGACGCGCGACGCCTCGACCAGCAGGTCCAGGTCGCGCAGGATCAGCGACCCCTTGGTCAGGATCGAGAACGGATTGGCGTGGTCCCGCAGGGCCGCCAGGATGCCCGGCATCAGCCGGTACCGTCCCTCGGCGCGCTGGTAGCAGTCGACGTTCGTGCCCATGGCGATGTGCTCGCCCTGCCAGCGCGGCGCGGCGAGCTCGCGGCGCAGCAGTTCCGGTGCGTTGACCTTGACGACGATCTGCGAGTCGAAGTCCAGGCCGGTGTCGAGGTCCAGATAGCTGTGCGTCTTGCGCGCGAAACAGTAGACGCACGCGTGGCTGCACCCTCTGTAGGGGTTGATCGTCCACTCGAAGGGCATCCGGGACGCCCCCGGCACCCGGTTGACGATGCTGCGGGCGCGCACCTCGTGGAAGGTGATCCCGCGGAACTCGGGCGTGTCGAATGTGCGGGTCACGGCATCCATGCCGAAGAGCGCGGGTGTGGCCGCCGCCGTGTCGCGGCTCAGGTTGTCCCACCTCATGCCGCCTCCTTCTGTTGCTCTGCCCCGAGAATAGAACACCTGAGCGAAAAACGTCGAGGGGTGTCCGGAGGAGGTGCCGTCGGCGGCCGGCGGAGCACTCGGAGCCGGGGGAGTCCCGGCCCGGGCAAGAAGGCGGCGCTCGTGGGCATGGGCGGGCCCGGCCATCTGGCGTTCAAGATCGTCGATGCGCTCGGCGCCGAGGTGACGGTGCTCTCGCCGTCACTGCGCAAGGACGTCGCGGCACCGCTCGACCACAGCGGAGCCGCTGATCCGCGCCGAGGAGATCAACGAGGCGTACCAGCGGGTCCTCGTCAGCGACGCGGACGCGATCCGACGTAAGGACGTTTTACGGGCTCCGTGTACCTCAGCCCGCTGTGCGCCGTTCGAGGAGGGCGAGGTAGCGGCGGGCGAACAGATACGCGTCGCCCGGCCACCGGGCCGACAGATAACGGCCGTCCTCGACGACGAACGCATGGGTGTCGTCGTCCTCGGTTCCCCGCTGGGTCAGCACGCGGGGTCCGCGCTCGAACTGCGTCGCCGGGTCGGCGAGCGCGCCGCGCACCTCGTCCTCCACATAGGCCGGATAGGTGCGGTAGTACCGGCCGAGGCGCCAGGCGGTCGTCCAATAGGCGCTGCGCTCCATGTACTTGGGCAGGCAGGTGGTGCGGCGGTCGGCGAGGAGTCCGCGGCCCGTGGCCGGGTCCTGGGTGCGGGCCAGCACGAGGACTCCGTGGCAGATCGCGCCGACCGGCCGTTCCAGTGCCCAGAAGCGGGCCACCTGCTCCCGCAGTACGGCCGAGTCCAGGTACTGGCGCATCCCCGGCGCGTGCCCGCCGGGCAGCAGCAGCCCGTCGAACTCCGTGACGTCCGTGTCCGCCCAGCCCACCGGGTGCCCGAACGCGGCGCTGCGGGTGAGCTGTTCGTACCGGTCCTTGGCCTCCGCGGCGGCACCGAGCCGACCGAACACCACCCCGTCCAGCAGCCGCGGGTCGGCCGCGGGCCGGGTACCGGGCCGTTCGGTGGCGAGCACGACCTCGTGACCGGCCAGGGTGAGCACGTGCCACGGCACGGCGACCTCGGTCACGTCGAAGTCCCGGTCCGGGACCGGCATCCACACGCGCATGCGGGCATCATGCCAGGACTGCGCGCGTTCATGGGCGTGGACGCCACGGCCATGCGGAACAATGCTGTGCTGGAGCCTCTGCGGCTTTCCGACGGTAAGCACGCCATGGGAATGCCCGAAAGGGAATCTCGGGGACAGGGGCATGGAATCCTGGCGCCAATGTCTCTCGGCTGAACCGGCTGGCTTGGGCACGGCATCCGTGATGTCCCAAGACGGGGGAGGGACGCCGCGGGCAGAACTCTGCCGGCCGTGTCCTGGCAGGCGGGAAGAGTCGTACGTGTGCCATTGCGGTGCCGGAATATCCGCGCCACACCTTCTCCGTGAATGACCGCGGGTGCCGCAACCCGTGGACGGCCTCGGACGGTTGGTGCGGGCGATCACAAAGTCGCGCCGATTGAATTTCCGTGCCGTCCTCGAGCGTGGCGATGTTCAATTCTCGGACTTCGGAGAGGCGTGCGGCGTACGTCGTCCCTTCCCGGCGCCTTCCTACTCTCCGGCTTATGAAGAGATCAGTTGTGAGTGGTGCTACCGCAGCCGCCGCGTCCCTGACGCTGGTTGTGGCCGCTGCCGTGCTCGGCGGGGGTCTCCCGTCCGCTGACATTGGCCTGGCCGCCGGCCGCGGTTCGGACAGCACGTCGTACCTCTTCGGAGGCTCCGGCAAAGCCGGGAGCACGGCGGCGGTACGTGCCCACCGGGATCTGCTCGACCACGGCTCCGACGCGAAGATCCTCACCACCGCGCACCGGGGCCAGTGGCGAAAGGCCCCGGAGAACTCGCTGGCGGCGTTCAAGGCGGCCTACGACGACGGTGCCGAGATCATCGAGACCGACATCCAGCTCACGAAGGACGGCGTTCCCGTCCTGATGCACGACACCACCGTCGACCGCACCACCAACGGACGCGGCCCGGTCTCCGACATGACGCTCGCCCAGATCGAGCAGCTCCGCCTGCGCGAGGGACTTGGCGGCGGCCAGGCGGCGGTCACCGACCAGCAGGTGCCCACGCTGGAGGAGGCGATGGATCTCGCCAAGAATCGCGGGCTGATCAACCTGGACAAGGCCTGGCCGTTCCGGGAGCAGGTCTGGGACGTGCTCACCCGCACTGGCACCGTCGGCAACGGCCTCTACAAGAGTGACGCCCCGGTGCCGGAGGTCCAGGACTTCCTCGCCACCCACAAGGGCGCCCTCTACATGCACATGATCACGGACGGCAACCTGGGGGCCGTGGCCGCGTTCGGCGACGACCAGCCGGTGGCCTACGAGGTGAACTACGGCAGCGTCCAGGACGCCGTCGCCCGCAAGCCGTTCCTCGACGCCGTGGCCCGGCACAGCCGCGTCTTCAACAACACCATGTGGAACGGCCTGTCCGACCACATGACCGACGAGGCGTCGCTGACCGACCCGCTGCGCGGCTGGGAGGCCCTCGCGCGCAGCTTCGACACCACGATCTTCCAGACGGACGATGTGGAGAAGTTCGAGTCCTGGCTCCGCACCGGCGAGGGCGACCCCGTGCCGCACGGCGGCGTACGGGTCCAGGCCGAGAACTTCCTCCCCGGCCAGGACAGGGGCTACCACGACAACGACGGCGGGAACAATGGCGGGTTGAAGATGCGGCCCGGCGAGGACGTCGACATCGAGGACGCCGACGGCAACGTCCGGGTCGGCTGGATGCGCGGCGGCGAGTGGCTGACCTATGACGTGGACGTCCCGCGGACCGGGACGTACGCACTCTCCGTCCGGGCGTCCTCGCCGTACTCGCCCGCGGGCACCTACACCGTCTCCTTCGACGGCGGCGCCGAGAGCAAGCGGGTCGACATCCGCAACACCACGAGCCACAGCAAGGAGGTCCTGCAGCCCAGCGGTGTGCAGCAGCGGCTCACCGTCGGCCGTCACACCCTCCGGATCAGCCTTCCCCAGGACGCCTACCAGAACTGGAACCTCGACTACCTCCAGCTCGTCCCGGTCCACCGCTGAAGCACTCCTGGCCGGCCCCCGTCCGGGGACCGGCCAGGACGCGGGCTCCCGGGTGCCCCGACGGGAGCCGCCGATTTCGCGGGGGCCCGCCCGTGGTGATTGGCTTGCCGTGACGGCACACGGATCACGGCAAGTCACCGGAGGACGGCGATGGCACAGGTCGAGGCCACCACCCAGCGCGAGATCGCGGCGAGCCCGGAGAGCGTCTTCGCAGCGCTCGCCGACTACGCGGGGACGCGGCAGCGCCTGCTGCCCGAGCAGTACAGCGAGTACGAAGTGCGCGAGGGCGGGAGCGGCGCCGGCACCCTGGTGCACTGGAAGCTCCAGGCGACGGAGAAGCGCATCCGCGACTGCCTGTTCGCGGTCACCGAGCCGACCGCCGGGCAGCTCGTCGAGACGGACCGCAACTCCTCGATGGTGACCACCTGGACGGTCACCCCGGCGGGCGAGGGCCGCGCCAAGGCCGTGGTCAGCACCACCTGGACCGGCGCGGGCGGCATCGGCGGCTTCTTCGAGCGCACCTTCGCGCCCAAGGGCCTCAACCGCATCCAGGACGAGGTGCTCGCCCGCCTGGCCGCCGAGACCGAGAAGTAGCCGGCGGAAGCGGACCGCTGTGCCGGGACGGCGTCGGCGCGCTCAGTGCGTTCCGGCGCCGTCCCGGATGCCGGGCCGGTAGCCCAGGCAGCGGGAGGCCTCCTCGGCGGCCTCGACGACACCAGGGGCGAGCCGGCCCACGTCGGCCGGGGTGAGCCGCTGGGTCGGCGCACCGATACCGAGGGCCGCCACCACCTCGCCGGTGCTGCCGAAGACCGGCGCGCTGATCGAGGCCGCGCCGATGTCGCGCTCCTCGAAGGTGGCGGAGAAGCCCGTTCTGCGGATCTCCTCCAACTGGTCGTCCAGCAGGTCGATGTCCACCACGGTGCGCGGTGTGTGGCGGGTGAGGCCGTGGCCGACCGCGTCGCGGCGGGCCGTGGGGTCGAAGGCCATGAAGACCTTCCCCGCCGAGCCCGCGTGCAGGGACATCACCATGCCCACCGCGAACATCCGCATCACCACATGGTGCGTCTCGGCGAGCGAGACGACGGTGCGGTGCGCGCCGTCCCGCACATAGAGGCAGGCCGTCTCCCCGCTCCGGTCGCGCAGTCGCTGCAGCGCGGGCCGGGTGAGCCGCACCAGGTCGAGGCCGAAGGTGCCCGGTGCCGCCCACTGCACAAAGCGCAGCCCGATGCGGTAGACGTCCCCGTCGCGGTCGAGGAACCCCTCCCGCAGCAGGTTGTGCACCAGGCGCTGGCAGGTGCTGCCCGGCAGGCCGGTGGCCCGGGTGATCTCCTGCAGATTGAGTTCGGGCCGCTCGATGGTGAAGCACTCCAGGATCTGGCGGATCTTCTGCAGGACCAGCAGTGGCGCGGTCCCCGCCTTCTCGCTCATGGGTATCACCGCGTCTTCCGGGCCGGACGTCCGTCGCGTACGACGGCTACCGTATGTCAGCCGGCCGTCCCCGCCGTCGCGGCGCCCAGGCACAGAGGCACCGGCGCGGAGGACACGGCGGCGAGCGCGGAGTCGAGCCGGTGGCCGAGGAGGATGCGCAGTTGCTCGCGCACCGCCGTGAGGCGGCCGACGTCGATGCCGGTGGCGATGCCCGCGTGATGGCAGAGATGGACCAGGTCGTCGGTCCCCAGGTTGCCGGCGGCGCCCGGGGCGAAGGGGCAGCCGCCGATGCCGCCGAGCGCCGCGTCGAAGCGGCGCACGCCCAGCCGGAGTGCCTCCCAGACGTTCGCCGGCGCCATGCCGTAGGTGTTGTGCAGGTGGAGCCCGACGGGGAGTTCGGGCAGTGCTTCCCGCACGGCGGTGACGGTGCGGCGGATGTGCAGGGGACCGGCCGCCCCTATGGTGTCGGCGAGATGGAGCACACGGATGCCGAACGCGGCCAGCCTGCGGGCCGCTGCGACCACCGTGGCCGGGTCCGTCTCACCGTCGTACGGGCAGACGAACGCGGTCGCGATCGTGGCCTCCAGGCGCACACCCGAGGCCCTCAGGATCTCGACGGCCGGAGCCAGCCGGTCCAGGGACGCGTCCCGGGGCACACCGGCGTTGGCGAGGCTGTGGCCGTCGCTCGCGGAGACCGTGAGCCGGACGTCGCGCGCCCCGGCCTCGACGGCCCGCCGCGCTCCTTGTTCGTTGAACACCAGGGTGTGCAGGGAGACCGACTCGCCGGGCCGCACCCTGGCGAGCAGCAGGCCGGTGTCGGCCATCTGCGGCACCTTCTCGGGGCGGACGAACGATCCGGCCTCCAACGAGGTCACCCCCGCGTCCAGCAGCCCGTACGCCAGGCGCAGTTTGTCCGCGGTGGGAATCACGACGGGCTCGTTCTGGAGGCCGTCACGGAGCAGGACGTCCGTGATCAGCACCTGGTCGGGTGTGCCGGGCATTCACACCACCCCCAGGTCGCGCAGTTCCTGCCGGCGGCCCGCCCCTATGCCGAGTTCGGCCAGGACGGCGTCGGTGTGCTCGCCCAGGTCGGGCCCGAGCCAGCGGGTGCGGCCGGGCGCCTCGGTGAGTTTGGGGACCACGCCGGGGAAGGCCACGTCCTGGTGCCATCCGGGGGCTATGGCGACGCGATGGCGTTCGAGCATGCCGCGTGCCGCGAAGTGCGGGTCCTTGGCGATCTCGGCCGCGGTGAGGATCGGGCCGCAGGGGACGTCGCCGGCGTCCAGCCGCATCAGGACCTGCTCGTGCGGCAGTTCGGCGGTCCAGGCCGCGATGGCCGCGTCGAGCTCGGCGACGTGCCGCACCCTGCCCGCGTTGTCCGCCAGGCGCGGGTCGTCCGCCAGGCCGGGCCGGCCGATGACGGTCATCAGGCGCCGGAAGACGGCGTCGCCGTTGCCGCTGATCACGACGTAACGCCCGTCCTGGCACGCGTAGGTGTTGGAGGGCGCTATGCCCGGGAGCGCGCCACCGGTGCGTTCCCGCTCGATCCCGAAGGCGTCGTAGTCGGGCGTCAGGGACTCGGTCAGGGAGTACACGGCCTCGTACAGGGCGACGTCCACGACGTCCCCGCGCCCGGTGGCGGCGCGGCGGTGGAGCGCGGCCAGGGTGCCGACGACGGCGTACAGGCCGGCCACGGAGTCGGCGAGGCTGATGCCGAGCCGGGTGGGAGGCCGGTCGGGATACCCCGTGAGCTGGCGCAGCCCGCCCACCGCCTCCGCGACCCCGCCGAAGCCGGGACGGTCGCGGTACGGCCCGGTCTGCCCGTAGCCGGAGATCCGGGCCAGCACCAGACCGGGGTTGGCCGTGCGCATCGGCTCCTCGCCCAGTCCCCAGCGCTCCAGGGTGCCGGGGCGGAAGTTCTCCAGCACCACGTCGCAGCGGCGGACCAGCGCGAGGGCGATGTCGCGGCCTTCCGGGCGCCCCAGGTCGAGCGTGAGCGACCTCTTGCTGCGGTTCATCGCGCGGAACAGCAGGGAGGTGTCGCCCTCGTGGAGCCGCCAGCGGCGCAGTTCGTCGCCGCCGCGCGGCCGTTCGACCTTGACGACGTCGGCCCCGAGATCCGCCATCAGACGGCCCGCCGAGGGGGCGGCGATGAAGTTGCCCATCTCCAGGACGCGCAGCCCCGTGAGGGGGCCGGACGCCTCTCCATGACGCGCAGACGATTCGGGCATCTGCGATCACCTCGCAACCCATATCGTGATGTCTATTTCCAGCATGTGGGTCGAGAGGCTTCCCGTCAAGAAATCCGTTATATCGCTTCAAATAGGTGCTTAATGAGCTGACAGGATCGTGTACGCAGGGTGCCGGCCTATGCATGCGCAATGGATGACGGAGCGGAGTACCCTCATGATGAGATGCCGTCTCACAGAGAGCCGGTTGTGGACGAGCCCGCCTCCGCACCACGACGGGGCGCCTGGCCGTACTCGCCTTCCCCGGCACCGCGTGTGCAAGGAGCGAGCGGATGTCGCAGATCCCCGTGCTGGTCAACACCGGCGTCGCGATCGTCGCCATTGTCGTGCTGATCGTCCGCTTCCGCGTGAACCCCGTGATCTCCCTCGTGGTGGGGTCGCTCTACCTGGGGCTCGCGACCGGGCTGGGGCCCGACAGGACGGTCAAAACCATCACCACCGGCTTCGGCAACATCATGGCCGAGGTGGGCCTGCTGATCGCCTTCGGTGTGCTCATGGGCTCGCTCCTGAAGGAGATGGGTGCCATCGAGCGGCTGGTCGAGCACCTGCTGAGACTCTTCGGCCCCCGGCGGCTGCCGCACTCGATGGCGCTGACCATCGCCACACTCCTGCAGGCGATCTACCTCGACGTGCTCCTGGTGATCTGCGCGCCGCTGGCCCGTACCGCCTCCCGCCGGATCGGACCCTGGGGACCCGCCCGCATGGCCGCCGCCCTGGCGATCGGCCTGGAGAGCGGCATCGTGCTCATGGTGCCGGGTGTCGGCGCGCTCGCCCTGGCCGCCCTGCTGCACGTACCGCTGGGCACGATGCTGCTGTGGGGCCTCGTCCTGGTCGTCCCGACCGTCCTGATCTCCGTGTCGGTCATGACGTTCTTCTTCCGGCGGGGCTTCTGGAACAGCGCCACCGACGAGAACACCGCTATGGAGCCCGCCGCCCCCGAACCCCCGAGGACGGCGGAGAGCGAAGTCAAGGAGGACACCAAGGAGCAGGACAGCAAGCGGACGGCATGGCCGGTGAGGGTGAGGTCCTTGCCGGCAGCCGCCCTCGTGGGCGCCGTCCACGGCCCCGGCCGTCCGAGGGCGGCGGGGCCGGTCCGGCCCCCGGTGTGCCGGCCGGGCCTCCGCCCGGCCGCCGACGGCGAGCGGGCGCCGGTCGCGGTGTCCGGTGACGGTCCGGGCCTGTTCGTGCGCTTCGCCCCGCTCCTGGCCGCCCTGCTGATGATCGCCATCGGCGCGGTCTTCGACGCGCTCGGCGTCAGGAACGCCGTCCTGTCCTTCATCGCCAACCCCGTGGTGGCTCTGCTCACCGGGCTCGTCGGCACGGTCCTCGTCGGCCGGGCCGCCGTGGGCCGCGAAGGCGTGGAGCGCGCCGTGGTGCGCGGGTTCAAGGACAGCGGCCAGATCCTCATCCTCACGGCCGTCGGCGGTTCGCTGGCCGCGGTGGTGGCCGCGAGCGGTCTGGGCCACGTCCTGCGCGGCTACTTCACGACCGGGGACGTGGCGCCCCTGCTGCTGATCTGGGCCGTCGCCGCCGTGCTGCACATGGCCATCGGCTCGGTCACCATCTCCGCCATCACGGCCGCCGGCATCCTCGCCCCGATCTCGCCCGCCCTCGGGCTCGACCCGGTTCTGGTCGCGCTCGCCGTTGGCGCCGGCTCGCTCTTCGCCGTGCACGTCACCAGCAACACCTTCTGGCTCCTGCAGTCGCTGATGGGGCAGACCACGCGGGGCACGCTCAAGACGTGCACGGTCGGCGTCTCGGTCGCCTCCGTCGTGGCCCTCCTGCTGCTCCTCCCGCTGAGCCTGGTCCTGTGACGGCGGTCCGTTGACAACCGTGCGTTGACAACCGTCCGCGTCCGGCGACCGCCCCCATGGGCACGGGCCTGCGAGTTGGTCACTTGAACGGGTGGTTCTGCACGTCCACGGCGCATCCCCGGGCCTTTTGGTCGTTGTCGAAAGGTCAGGCGCGACGAGGGGAGTGGACACGGCGATGGGCGGCACCATGGCGACGGCTCTGACCGATCGAAGCGAACCCCTCGCCGACGAGTCCGGCGCCGGAGCAGGCGCGGGCGCGGACGACGGCGCGTCCTCGGACCACGGGATTCCCGCCGCCGACCTCACGCCGCGCAGGGTGCGGCTGGTCTTCCTGGGGCTCATGCTGACCCTGCTGCTCGCCGCGCTCGACCAGATGATCGTGGCGACCGCGCTCCCCAAGATCGTCGGGGAACTGCACGGGCTGGACCGGATGTCCTGGGCCGTGACGGCCTATCTGCTCGCCTCGACGATCGGGCTGCCGCTGTACGGCAAGCTCGGCGACCTCTTCGGACGCAAGATCGTCTTCCAGTTCGCCATCGTCGTCTTCGTCATCGGCTCCGCGCTGGCCGGCTGGTCGCGCACCATGAACGAGCTCATCGCCTTCCGCACCGTGCAGGGCATCGGCGGCGGAGGCCTGATGATCGGCGTGCAGGCGATCATCGCGGACATCGTCCCGCCCCGGCAGCGCGGCCGCTACATGGGCCTGATCGGCGCCGCGTTCGGCCTGGCGTCGGTGGCGGGACCGCTGCTCGGCGGCTTCTTCACCGACCACGCCTCGTGGCGCTGGTGCTTCTACATCAACGTGCCCTTCGGTCTGCTGACCCTCGCCATGATCGCCGTCGTGCTGCGGCTGCCCCGGCCCGCGGTGCGGCCGAGGCTGGACGTGCTGGGGGCGCTGCTGCTGGCCGCCGGCTCCACCTGCGCGGTCCTGCTGACGAGTTGGGGCGGCAGCACCTACGCATGGGACTCGGAGGTCGTGATCGGGCTGGGCGCCGGAGCGGCGCTCTGCGCGGTGCTCTTCGTGGTGGTGGAACGGTTCGCAGTGGAACCGGTCATCCCCCTGCGGTTGTTCCGGGACGGGATCTTCACGGTGTCGGCCCTCATCGGCGCCGTCACCGGCGTCGGGCTCTTCGGCGCGGCCAGCTACCTGCCCACCTTCCTGCAGATGGTCAACGGGGTCAGCGCCACCGAGTCCGGGCTGCTGATGCTCCCCATGATGCTGGGCGTCGTCCTGGCCTCGGTCGTCTCCGGCCAGCTCATCAGCCGCACCGGGCGCTACAAGGTCTTCCCCCTGCTCGGCGGCGCGCTGTCGGTGCTCGGCATGTGGCTGCTCTCGCGGCTGGACATCGACACCCCGCGTGCCGAGTACAGCGTCTACATGGCGGTCCTGGGACTCGGCATCGGCCTGGTGCTGCCCGTGCTGATCCTGGCCGTGCAGAACTCGGTGCGCCCCGCCGACCTGGGCGCTGCCACCAGCGCCAACAACTACTTCCGGCAAATCGGCGGTTCGGTCGGCGCCGCCGTCTTCGGCACCCTGTTCGCCAACCGCCTCGCGGACCGGCTGGCCGAGGGCCTGCCGCGCGGCTCCGCACTGCCCGACCCGCAGTCGATCACACCGCAGATGGTGCACGCGATGCCGGCCGCGTTGCGCGACGCCTATGTGCAGGCGTACGCCACCGCGATGCCGCGCATCTTCCTCTACCTGGTGCCCGTCCTGGCGACCGGATTCCTGCTCGCCTTCCTCCTGAAAGAGAAACCCCTGGTGACCCAGCACGTCCCCACCGCCCGCAAGGCCGACCTCGCCGGTGTCCCGGTGTGCGGAACGGTCCAGCACGCCGACGGCAGCACCGTGGGGCGGGCCGCGCTCACCCTCATCGATGTGACCGGGCGTCAGGTCGGTCGCGGTGCCACAGGGGACGACGGCCGGTACGCGCTGAGCACACCGGGCGGCGGCAGTTATGTGCTGATCGCGGCGGCCGGGGGACACCAGCCGCAGGCCGTGAGCGTCACCGTCGGAGAGCGCGCGGTGGAACTGGACGTCGTGCTCGGCGGCGCCGGGCGGCTCGCAGGGATCGTGCACACCGCCGACGGCACCCCGGTGCGCGAGGCGACCGTGACCCTCACCGACGCCGGCGGCGACGTCGTGGCCAGCACGCGGACCGGCCGCGACGGCGACTACACCCTCACCGAGTTGATCGCCGGCGAGTACACGCTCGCGGCCAACGCCCCCGCGTACCGGCCCGCGGCGCTCCCGGTCTCCGTGCAGGCCGCGCGGGAGACCCGGCAGGACGTCGAACTCGCGGGCGGCGCCATGCTGCGCGGCACCGTGCGCGCCCCCGGCGGGCGCCCGGTGGAGGACGCGCGGGTCACGCTCCTGGACGCGGCGGGCAATGTCCTGGACACGGTCACGACCGGGGCGGACGGCACCTTCCGCTTCGTGGACCTGGCCGCGGGGGAGTACACGGTGATCGCCTCCGGCTACCCGCCGGTGGCCACCGTCCTCCGCCTCGCGGGCGGCGGACGCGCCGAGCGCGACGTGCTGCTCGGCTACGAGGACTGACGCGCGGGCTCCTTCGTCAGTGACGTTCTGTCAATTTCACATTGGAGTACGCAAGTTTGCCGCAATGACGCGCGCGGCACCCGGTGACGGTCGTACCGTGGTGGCGGAGCCGCAGATCATGCGCGGGGCGCCGACCACGCCCGGCCGCGATCGGTGTCCGGCACCACAGGGGAAGGAGCCGAAGCGCGTCATGGAACGTCGCACCCCGCTCGGGGAGGGCAGCCGTCCGGCGCTGCCGCCGCAGCGTACGGGCCTTTCGGGACGCATTCCGCTCGCCGTGGTCGTCGTGGACCGCGACGGGCTGGTCTCCCACTGGAGCACCGGTGCCCGCAAACTCTTCGGCAGCACACGCGAGCAGGCGGTCGGCCGCTCCGCCGTCGACCTGCTGCCGGTCTCCGGTGCCCTCGGCGACGGCGCGGGCGGTCCCTACGGCACGGACACCGTCAGCGGCGCCGCCTACGGGCCCGGTTCCCTCGGCCCCTATGAGGGTCCCGACCTCGACGCCTCCCTGAGCGGCGAGACCTCCTACCCCACCGCGGGGCGCGCACGTCTCAACCGCAGCCATGACACCGTTGTCGACGACGCCCCGGTGGATGTGCTCTGGTGGTCCTACCCCCTGGTCGGACCGGGGCCCGAGACGCTCCTCGTACTCGCCGCCGACGCGGCGCAGTTGCACGTCGAGGCCGGTCAGGAGGGGGACGCCGGTGGCGAGTTCGAGCGCATCGCCCCCGGCTTCGCCCTGCACACCGAGTTCCCCGGCGCCGAGGGACTCGCCAAGCGGCTGCCGGAGATCCTGCCCAGCATGGGCGTCGCCGAGAGCGGCCGGATCGTCTCCCAGGTGCTGGAACTCGGCTACCCCGTCCTGGAGATCAGCCGGCACGACCGCGTCCCGGTCACCCCCGACTGGGGTGTGCCCCGCAGGGCCGAGCGCCGCGCCGACGGGCTGCGTGCCGCCCGCGAGGCCGCCGCCGACCCGCGGGCCGCCGCGGCCGAGGAGGCGGAGCCGGACATCGAGTACGCCGCCGTCCGCGAACGCCTGGAGTTCCTCAACGAGGTCAGCGGCCGCATCGGCAGCTCCCTGGACCTGTCCCGCACGATCCAGGAGGTCAGCGCCGCCGTGGTGCCGCGCTTCACGGACGTGGCGGCCACCTATCTGCGCGCACAGGTGCCGGCGGGCGAGGGCTTCCCCGACGGGCCGCCGGACGTCACGACCGTGTGGTACCAGGTCGCCGTGGAGCACACCGACGAACCCGGCCGCTGGGACGACGTGGTGCCCGTCGGCGAGTCGACCACCTTCCCCGAGCACACCCCGTTCTTCCAGTGCATGACGAGCGGGCAGCCGGTCCTCGTGCCGAGGATCACCGAGCCCATGGGCGAGGAGATCGCCGCGCAGTTCGAGAAGCGCGACATACGGCCCCTGATCACCGGGCGGTCGATGCTGGTGGTGCCACTCAAGGCGCGTGACGTGGTGCTCGGCTTCATGATCCTCCTGCGCCACCGCGAGCGGCCGCCGTTCAACGACATGGACCGTGTGACCGGCGCCGAACTGGCGGCCCGGGCCGGGCTCGTGCTCGACAACGCCCGCATGTACACGTACCAGGAGAACATCGCCGACACCCTCCAGGCGGGCATGCTGCCGCAGATCACGGCGCGCATGCCCGGCTGCGACGTGGTGACGCGCAGCCGGCCGGGCAACGGGCGGGGACGGGCCGGCGGCGACTGGTTCGACGCCATCAAGCTCCCCGGCTCCCGGGTGGCGCTGGTCGTCGGTGACGTCATGGCGCACGGACTCCACGCGACCGCCATGATGGGGCAGTTGCGCACCGCCGTGCAGACCATGGCCGCGCTGGACCTGCCGCCCGCGCAACTGCTGCGCAGCCTCGACGACCTCGCCCAGCGGCTCGGCGAGAACTACCTGGCCACCTGCTCGTACGTGGTGTACGACCCGGTCCACGGCGAGCTGTCCATCGGCAACGCGGGACACACCCCGCCCGTGCTGGTGCGTGCCGGGGACGGTCGCGCCGAGCTGCTGGACGTGCCCACGGGCGCGCCGATCGGCATCGGCGGCGTGGCCTTCGAGACGGTTCGGGTGCCGGTCGCGCCGGGCGACCGGCTGCTGCTGTGCACCGACGGACTGGTGGAGGCGCGCGGTCAGGACACGGGCACGGGACTGGCGGCGCTGTGCGAGAGCGCCACGCGGGAGGCCGCCTCGATGGACGACGCGTGCGACACGGTCATCCGCGCGCTGGGCAGGCCCGGCGGCCGTGCGGACGACACCGCCGTGCTGATGGCCCGCCTCGGCGGCATCGCACGGGAGGACGTCGTCAGCTGGCAGCTCGCCCTCGACACGCGCGAGGTGCGACGGGCCCGTGCGCTCACCCGCGACACCCTGGAGCGGTGGGGCGCGCCGGAGGCCGCCGAGACCGCCGCGCTGCTGGTCGGAGAGGTCGTCACCAACGCCGTACGCCACGCGCACACGCGCCACGTGGAACTGCGGCTGGTGCGCGCGGACGCGTTGCTGTGCGAGGTCACCGACGACGACCACGCCCTGCCCGTCCTGCTCGGCGCGGGTCCGGAGGAGGAGAGGGGCCGCGGGCTGCGCATCGTCAGCCGGCTGGCGCGGGAATGGGGCGCGAGCCGCACGGCGCAGGGCAAGACGGTCTGGTTCGAGCAGCAGCTGCCGTGCCGGAGCGCCGCCGCGCGGACGTGACCGACGTGACCTACGTGACCGACGTGACCGACGTGACCGACGCCGGGGCACGACACGCTCGCGAGGCTCTGTTCCTCCCCGCGGCCGGGCCGGGCCGGCGGTGCCGATCGGGGGGTGCCGCGGGAAGTTTTCCACAGGCCGGGTGGGGGCCTGGTGTGCGCCGATGACCTTGCGTAACGTTCCGTGGCATGAAGATCCTGATCAGCGCGGACATGGAGGGCGCCACCGGGGTGACCTGGCCCGGTGACGTCGTGCCCGGCAGCGGGCAGTGGGAACGCTGCCGGCACCTGTTCACCTCGGACGTGAACGCGGCGGTCGCCGGCTTCTTCGACGGCGGGGCCGACGAGGTCGTGATCAACGAGGCGCACTGGAGCATGCGCAATCTGCTGCTGGAGCAACTGGACGAGCGGGCCCGGTTGCTCACCGGCCGTCACAAGGACCTGTCCATGGTGGAGGGCGTCCAGCACGGCGACGTGGACGGGGTGGCCTTCGTCGGCTACCACACGGGCGCGGGGACGGAAGGGGTGCTCGCCCACACCTACCTCCCCAACTCCATCACCGGTGTGTGGGTCAACGGCGACCGGGCGAGCGAGGGGTGGCTCAACTCCCTGGTCGTCGAGGAGTACGGGGTGCCGGTCGTCCTGGTCACCGGTGACGACCGCACCGCGCTGGACGCCCACCGCTACGCGCCGTCGGCGCGGACGGTGGCCGTCAAGGACTACGTGTCGCGCTACGCGGCGGTGTGCCGGCCGCCCGCCCGTACCGCGGCGGACATCCGGGCGGCGGCCAAGGACGCGGTCGGCGTCGCGGTGCGGCACGAACCGGCCCAGGCCGGGCCGTTCGTGATCGAGCTCGAACTGGACGCGGAGCACCTGGCGGGCGCGGCGGCCATCGTGCCCGGCGTCGAGCGCACGGGTGAGCGCCGCGTCGCGTACACCTCACCGACCATGTACGAGGGGATCCGCTGCTTCAAAGCCGTGACCACCCTCGTCTCGTCAGCAGTGGAGGAGCAGTATGGCTGACACCCAGGCACTCGACGAGGCGGTCCGCTTCACCTCGGAACTGATCCGGATCGACACCACCAACCACGGCGGCGGGGAGGGCAACGAGCGTCCCGCGGCGGAGTACGCCGCCGGGCTGCTCGCCGAGGCCGGCATCGAGGCGGCCGTCCTGGAGTCCGCCCCCGGGCGGGCGAACGTGGTGGCGCGCATCGAGGGCACCGGGGCAGGCGCCGACGGCGCCCTGCTGGTCCACGGGCATCTCGACGTCGTGCCCGCGCAGGCCGAGGACTGGAGCGTGCACCCCTTCTCCGGGGAGGTGCGCGACGGGGTGGTGTGGGGCCGCGGCGCCATCGACATGAAGAGCACCGTCGCCATGGTGCTGGCCACGGTGCGCTCCTGGTCACGCGAGGGCGTGCGCCCCGCTCGGGACATCGTGCTCGCGCTGACCGCCGACGAGGAGGACAGCGCCGCCTACGGATCGGGCTTCCTCGCCGACCGGCATCCCGGGCTGTTCCACGACTGCACGGAGGGCATCAGCGAGTCGGGCGGCTTCACCTTCCACGCCGGACCCGGCAAGCGGATCTACCCCGTCGCGGCCGGGGAGCGCGGCACGGCCTGGCTGAAGCTGACCGCGGACGGCACGGCTGGCCACGGCTCCAAGGTGAACCGCACCAACGCGGTGACACGCCTAGCCTCGGCCGTCGGCCGCATCGGCGAGCACCACTGGCCGGTGCGGATCACCCCCACCGTCCGGGCCGCCCTGACCGAACTGGCCGCGCTCTACGGCGTCGAGCCCGACTTCACGGACGTGGACGGCCTGCTCACCAAGCTCGGCACCGCGGCCGCGCTGGTCGAGCCGGTCATCCGCAACAGCGCCAACCCGACCATGCTGGATGCCGGGTACAAGATCAACGTCATTCCCGGCCATGCGATCGCCCACGTCGACGGACGCGTGCTGCCGGGCGGCGAGGAGGAGTTCGCCGCGACCATGGACGAACTCACCGGCCCGGACGTGCGGTGGGAGTACCACCACCGGGAGATCCCCCTGGAAGCGCCCGTCGACAGCCCGGTCTTCGCGGCGATGCGCGAGGCCCTGGTCCACTTCGACCCGGGGGCGCACGTCGTGCCCTTCGTGATGGGCGGCGGGACGGACGCCAAGCAGTTCTCCCGCCTGGGCATCACCGGGTACGGCTTCTCCCCGCTCCGGTTGCCCGAGGGCTTCGACTACGCGGGCATGTACCACGGCGTCGACGAGCGCGTACCCGTCGACGGCCTGCACTTCGGCGTCCGGGTCCTGGACCGGTTCCTGCTCGGCGCGCACACCCCGGCCACCGGAGGAGAACGATGAACCCGGCACCGCGCACCGCACCGCACGGCGCCTGGGAGTCGCCGGTCGACGCCCGCACCGCCGCCGCCCACGACGGACGCCCGGAGTTCCCCGGCTTCGTCGGCGAGGAGGTGTGGTGGACCGAGCCCCGCCCCGCGGAGGGCGGCCGGCGCGCACTGGTGCGCCGGCGCGCCGACGGCCGCACGGAGTCCGCGCTGCCCACGCCGTGGAACGTCCGCACCCGTGTCATCGAGTACGGGGGCCGGGCCTGGGCGGGCACGACGGTGGCGTCCGGCCCGCTGATCGTCTTCGCCCACTTCGCCGACCAGCGGCTCTACGCCTACGAGCCCGGGCGGGCCGACGCCGTGCCCCGGCCGCTGACCCCCCTGTCCCCGGTGGGCGACGGGCTGCGCTGGGCCGACCCCCAGATCCACCTCGACCGCGGTGAGGTCTGGTGCGTACTGGAGGAGTTCACCGGTGACGGCCCGGTCGATGTGCGGCGGGTGCTCGCGGCCGTGCCGCTGGACGGCTCCGCCGCGGAGTCCCGGGACGCCGTGCGCGAACTGTCCGACGACGCGCACCGCTTCGTGACCGCGCCCCGGGTCTCCCCGGACGGACGGCGGGCCGTCTGGATCGCCTGGGACCACCCGCGCATGCCGTGGGACGGGACCGAGCTCATGCTCGCGGAGGTCGCGGGCGACGGGACCTTCGGCGCCGCCCGCACGGTCATCGGCGGCCCCGCCGAATCGGTCGCGCAGGCCGAGTGGGCTGCGGACGGGACCCTGCTGGCGGCCACCGACCGCACCGGCTGGTGGAATCTGCACCGGGTCGACCCCGACACCGGCGCGGCCGTCAACCTCTGTCCCCGGGAGGAGGAGTTCGCGGGGCCCGCCTGGCTGATGGGGTCACGCTGGTTCGCGCCGCTGGACAGCGGCACGGTCGCCGTGCTTCACGGACGCGGCGCGCAGCGGCTCGGGATACTCGAGCCGGCCACCGGTGAACTCGCGGATGTGCCGGGCCCGTGGAGCGAGTGGAGCGGTCCCCTCGCGTCGTCCGGGACGCGGGTCATCGGTGTGGCGGCGTCGGCCCGCACCTCCTTCGAGGTCGTCGAACTCGACACGTGCACGGGCCACAGCCGCGTCGTCGGCGCCGCCCACGAGGACGTCGTGGACCCGGCGTTCGTGCCCGAACCCGTCGAGCGGGTCTTCACCGGGCCCGGCGGCCGGGAGATCCACGCCCAGGTGTACCCGCCGCGCAACCCCGGTTTCACGGCGCCCGAGGGCGAACTGCCGCCCTACGTAGTGTGGGTGCACGGCGGACCCACCAGCCGTACCCCGCTCGTGCTCGATCTGGAGATCGCCTACTTCACCTCCCGGGGCATCGGCGTCGTCGAGGTCAACCACGGCGGCTCGACCGGGTACGGGCGTGCCTACCGGGAACGGCTGCGGGGGCAATGGGGCCTGGTCGACGTGGCGGACTGCGCCGCCGTCGCCGAGGCGCTGGCCGCGGAGGGCATCGCGGACCGGGGCCGGCTCGCCATCCGCGGCGGCAGCGCCGGCGGCTGGACCAGTGCGGCATCGCTGACCACCACCGACGTCTACGCGTGCGGTGTCATCCGGTACCCCCTGCTCGACCTGACCGGCTGGGCCGCGGGCGGTGAGACCCATGACTTCGAGTCGCAGTACCTGGACTCGCTGGTCGGTCCGTGGGCCGAGGTCCCCGACCGCTACCGCGAGCGGTCGCCGATCACCCACGCCGACCGGCTCACGGCGCCGTTCCTCCTCCTGCAGGGCACGGACGACGTGATCTGCCGGCCCGTGCAGTGCGAGCGCTTCCTCGACCGCGTCGCCGGGCGCGGAATCCCGCACGCCTACCTCCTGTTCGAGGGCGAGGGGCACGGCTTCCGGCGCGAGGACACGCTCATCGCCTCCCTGGAGGCCGAACTCGCCCTCTACGGGCAGGTCCTCGGCTTCACCCCGCCCGGTGTACCCCCTCTGGAGCTCGGCAAGTGACACCTCCGCGACCCCCGCGACCCCCGCGACCCCCGCGTCCCCTCGAACCCCTGGTCCGTCCGCGCCGGCTCGTACCGGGCGACCGCGTCGCCGTCGTCGCCCCCAGCGGGCCGGTGCCCGCGGAACGGCTGGAAGCGGGCCTGGCCGTCCTGCGTGACTGGGGGCTCGACCCCGTGGTGGCACCGCACGTGCTGGACCGTCGGCCCGGATTCCCCTACCTCGCGGGGGAGGACGCCGCCCGGGCCGAGGACTTCCAGCAGGCGTGGTGCGACCCCGACATGGCCGCCGTCCTGTGCGCACGTGGCGGTTACGGGGTCCAGCGGATGGCCGACCTGCTGGACTGGGAAGCCCTGCGGGCAGCCGGCCCGAAGGTGCTGCTCGGCTTCAGCGACATCACCGCCCTGCACGAGGCCTTCGCCCTCCGGCTGGGCCTGGCCACCCTGCACGGCACGATGATCGCGGCCCAGGCGTTCATCAAGGACGAGCCGACCCGCGACCACCTGCGGGCGACGTTCTTCGCGCCGGAGACCGTGCGGGTGCTCGGGTCAGCCGATGCGCGCACGCTCGTCCCCGGCACGGCCCGCGGGATCACGGTCGGCGGCTGCCTTTCCCTGCTGGCCGCGGGGATCGGCACCCCCGACGGCCGGTCCGAACTGACCGGCGGGATCCTGCTGCTGGAGGACATCGGCGAGGAGCCCTACCGCATCGACCGCATGCTGACGCAGCTGCTCCGCTCCGGCCTCCTGGACGGCCTCGCCGGTATCGCCCTCGGCTCCTGGCAGGACTGCGGCCCTTACGAGCGGGTCCGCGAGGTGCTGCGCGACCGGCTGGGCGGGCTGGGCGTACCGGTCGTGGAGGAACTCGGGTTCGGCCACGGCGACAGGAGCCTGACCGTGCCGCTGGGCGTGCCCGCCGTGCTCGACGCCGATGCCGGCACGCTGACCCTGGAGGTGCCCGCCCTCGACCGGTGACGGCTGTGCCGGGGCCGCGCGACGGCGGGCCCGGCGCGGCGCCGCTCCGAGATGCCCCGGAAGCTTACGAACCCCTGACGGCCGCGCGCGTCCGGGCGGAGCCGGGCCTGCCAGGACCTACGGTCGACAGCATGCTGGTACTTGTCACGGGCGGCGCGGGCTTCATCGGCTCCCAGATCGTCACCGCCCTCCTCGAAAACGGCCACGGAGTCAGGATCCTGGACCGCGCGGACGGCCCCGCGTCCGAAGGGACCGAGCTGCTGCGGGGCGACGTCCGCGATCCCGCGGCCGTGGCCGAAGCGCTGCGCGGCGTCGACGCTGTGTGCCACCAGGCCGCCATGGTCGGCCTCGGCAAGGACTTCGCCGATGCGCCGGACTACGTGGCCTGCAACGATCTCGGCACCGCGGTGCTGCTGGCCGCCATGGCCGGGGCCGGTGTGCGCGAACTGGTGCTCGCCGGCTCGATGGTGGTCTACGGGGAGGGCCGCTACACCTGCGGGCGGCATGGCCTCGTCCGCCCCGGTCCGCGACGTCCGGGCGACCTCGCCGCGGGGCGCTTCGAGCCGCCGTGCCCGCAGTGCGGCGAGCCGTTGCGCCCCGGTCTCGTCGAGGAGGACGCCCCCGCCGACCCGCGCAACGTCTACGCGACCACCAAGCTCGCCCAGGAGCACCTGGCCGCCTGCTGGGCACGCGCCGTGGGGGGCCGGGCGGTCTCCCTCCGCTACCACAACGTCTACGGCCCGGGCATGCCCCGCGACACCCCCTACGCCGGAGTCGCCGCGCTCTTCCGATCCGCCCTGGCGCGCGGCGAGGCCCCCCGTGTCTTCGAGGACGGGGGCCAGCGGCGGGACTTCGTGCATGTCCGCGACGTCGCTGCGGCGAACGCCACGGCTCTTGCGGCCGTCCGCGCGGCCGCGGACTCCGGCGGCGCGGCCGGCACGCTGCGCGCCTACAACGTGGGCAGCGGCGAGCCGCGCACCGTCGGCGACCTGGCCCGTGCGCTGTCGGTGGCGTGCGGCGGGCCGGAACCGGTGACCACCGGCGAGTACCGGCTCGGCGACGTCCGGCACATCACCGCTTCGTCCGCCCGGTTGCGCGACGAGCTCGGCTGGACGCCGCGCGTCCGGTTCACCGACGGCATGGCCGAGTTCGCCGCGGGGGCCTGAGCCGCATGGTGCCGGCTGCCATGTCCGCGACGTCGCTGCGGCGAACGCCACCGCTCTCGCGGCCGTCCGCGCGGCCGCGGACTCCGGCGGCGCGGCCGGCACGCTGCGCGCCTACAACGTCGGCAGCGGCGAGCCGCGCACCGTCGGAGACCTGGCCCGTGCGCTGTCGGTGGCGTGCGGCGGGCCGGAACCGGTGACCACCGGCGAGTACCGGCTCGGCGACGTCCGGCACATCACCGCTTCGTCCGCCCGGTTGCGCGACGAGCTCGGCTGGACGCCGCGCGTCCGGTTCACCGACGGCATGGCCGAGTTCGCCGCAGGGGCCTGAGCCGCACGGCAGCGCGGGGCGCTTCACCCCGCGAGCGGGAGCACCACCTCGAAGCGGCAGCCGCCGGGGACGTTGCGCACCGCCGCCCGCCCGTCGTGGGCCTCGACGATGCCGCGCACGATGGCGAGCCCGAGACCGGCCCCCGCGGGCGGTGTGCGCGCGTCGGTGCCGCGCCAGCCGGTGTCGAAGACGCGCGGCAGGTCCTCGGCCGGGATACCGCCGCAGCCGTCCGTCACCGACAGCACGACAACGTCCTCCGCGCGGTGCGCCGCGACCGCGACGGTCCCGTCGGCCGGGGTGCGGTGGATGGCGTTGACCAGCAGATTGGCCAGGACGCGGGTCATCTCCCGGCCGTCGACCTCCACCGGCACCGGGTCGCGGACGCCGTCATGGCCCCCGACGAGCAGCACCCCGTGCTCGCGGGCGAGGGCGTCCGCTCCGGCGAGGGCGTCGTCCACGAGGTCGTGGACGGACATGCGGGTCGGCGCCAGGGCGAGCACGCCCGCCTGGATGCGGGAGAGTTCGAAGAGGTCGCCGACCATGCCGGAGAGCCGTTCGACCTCGCCGCGGATCCGGCGGTGGTAGCGGGCCGGGTCGTCCACGACCCCGTCCTCGAGGGCCTCGGCCATGGCCCGCAGACCGGCGAGCGGGGTGCGCAGGTCGTGCGAGATCCAGGCGACGAGCTCGCGCCGGGAGGATTCCAGGGCGCGTTCGCGCTCGCGGGAGGCGGTGAGTTTGGCGCTGGTGGCGGCCAGTTCGCGGCCGAGGGCCGCGAGTTCGGCGGTGGGCGCCGCGGCGGGCGCCGAGAAGCCGCCGCCGTCCCCGAGGACGCGGGTGGCCTCGGTCAGGGCACGGCTGCCGGCGACGACCCACCGTCCCAGCAGCAGCGCGACGGTGAGGGAGACGGCCGCTGCGATCGCGCAGACCGTCGTGACCACGCCCAGATCGTGCGAGGACAGGAACATCGCCCAGGCGACCGACAGCGTCCCGGCGAGCATCGCGCCCACCGCCACGGCGGCCACCACCGCGAGGGACAGGGCCAGCGATCGGCGCCGCAGCAGGCGCAGGGCGAAGGCGCCGAGCAGTCCGGCGGCGGCCGCGCCGAGGGCGGCGTACGCGGCGATGAGCAGCAGGTCATGCATCGGCGGGCTCCGTCACGGACGCGGTGGGCGGGTCGAAGCGGTAGCCGACGCCCCAGACGGTGCTGATCAGCCGGGGCCGGGCCGGGTCGTCCTCGATCTTCTCGCGCAGCCGGCGCACATGGACGGTGACGGTCGACAGGTCGCCGAACTCCCACCCCCACACGCGGTGCATGAGCTCCTCGCGGCCCACGACCCGGCCGGGGTGCTGGAGGAAGAACGCCATCAGTTCGAACTCGCGCATGGTGAGGGCGAGTTCGACGCCGTCGCGGGTCGCGCGGCGGGCGGCCGGGTCGAGGGTGAGCCGCCCGGACCGCAGCAGCGTGCCGCCGCCCGGGCCGCTGCCCGCACCGGACGCGGCCTCGCGGCGGATGCCCGCGCGGCGCAGCACCGACTCGACGCGCAGCACCAGTTCGCGCGGGCTGAACGGCTTGGTGACGTAGTCGTCCGCGCCGACCTCCAGACCGAGGATGCGGTCGTCCTCGTCGCCGCGTGCCGTCAGCATGACGACCGGCACCTCGCCGTGGTCGGCGCGGATGCGGCGGCACACCTCCAGCCCGTCCAGGCCGGGCAGCATCAGGTCGAGCACGACGAGGTCGGGCCGGGCGGCCGCGGCGCCGGCGAGCGCCGCGTGGCCGTCCGCGGCGCGGTCGACGACGAAGCCCGCGCGGACGAGGTAGCCGGTCACGACCTCGGCCACGGTGGGGTCGTCGTCCACCACGAGGACTCGGGCGGGGGATGCGTCGCTGGTCACGCCCCGAGTGTCGCACCGGGCAGGTGCCGGACGGGTGGGCCGGTGGCCCCCACAGGGGGGACGTCCGTGTTTCGTAAGGACTGCATGTCCGAAATGCCCGGTCCGTGTTCGTAGGGTGAGGGAGGTGACCGACACCTTGCCCTCGCACCCCTCGCACCCTTCGCAGGTCGATGTGATCCTGCCCTGCCTCGACGAGGCCGCCGCGCTCCCGTGGGTGCTGGAGCGCGTTCCGGCCGGCTGGCGGGCCGTCGTCGTCGACAACGGCTCCACCGACGGATCGGCCGCCCTCGCCGAGCGCCTCGGTGCCACCGTCGTGCACGAGCCGCGCCGCGGTTTCGGCGCCGCCTGCCACGCGGGGCTGCTCGCCGCGACCGCCGACATCGTCTGCTTCTGCGACTGCGACGGCTCCCTCGACCCCGCACTGCTGCCCGCCGTCGCCGGTCCCGTCCGCGACGGCGAAGCGGACCTCGTGCTGGCCCGCCGCCGCCCCACCCGGGCGGGCGCCTGGCCGTTGCACGCCCGGCTGGCCAATCTGGAGCTCGCCCGGCTGATCCGCCGCCGCACGGGCCTGCGCCTGCACGACCTGGGGCCCATGCGTGCCGCCCGCCGGGAGGCGCTGCTCGGGCTCGGCCTCACCGACCGGCGTTCCGGCTACCCGCTCCAGATGCTGGTCCGGGCGGCGGACGCGGGCTGGCGGGTGCGGGAGACCGAGGTGCCGTACCTGCCGCGCACGGGACGCTCCAAGGTCACCGGGACGTGGCGCGGTACCTGGCACGCGGTGCGCGACATGCGCGCCGTACTGGCGGAACCGCCCGGTGCGCCGTCGCCCCCGTCCGTAGCCGGGCACCCGCAGGCGCCCCTCGCCGGCTCCCCGGCGGGGGAGCGGCGATGACGGCGCGCCCGCACGGGAACGAGCCCGCATCCGCACCGGCCCAGGTCCGCGCCCCCACCGGACCCACCGCCTTGCTCGTCATCGCCAAGGAACCGGTGCCCGGCCGGGTCAAGACCCGGCTCACCCCGCCCTTCACACCGGAGCGGGCCGCCGCCCTGGCCGCCGCCGCGCTCGCCGACACCCTGTACGCCGTGCTCCGGGCCCCCGCGCGACGCCGCGTGCTGGTCCTGGAGGGCCGCCCCGGACCGTGGCTGCCGCCGGGGATCGAGGTGGTGCCGCAGGTGCCGGGCGGTTTGGACGAACGCCTCGCGGCGGCTTTCGCCGGGTGCGACGGACCCGCCCTGCTGGTCGGCATGGACACCCCGCAGATCTGCCCGGCCCTCCTCGCGCCCGCCCTGGCCGCCGACGCCTGGGCGGACTGCGACGCCTTCCTCGGCCCGGCGGCCGACGGCGGCTTCTGGGCGCTCGGCCTGGCCGCGCCCGACCCGCGCCTGCTGCGCGGGGTGCCGATGTCCACACCGCACACGGGCGCGTTCCAGCGGCAGCGACTGCTGGACGCCGGCCTGAGGGTGCGTCATCTGCCGGTCCTGCGGGACGTGGACACCGCCGCCGACGCGCGCGCGGTGGCGGCCGCCGCGCCCGGCACCCGGTTCGCGGCGGAGCTGGGCCGGTGACGGCGCCGTCGATCGCGTCCGTACCGCGAGCCGGTTCCGCCGGCGCGGGCGCGACGGCCTGGGTCGACGACCCGTACGCCCATGCCCTGCGTACCGGGCGCGGTCCGCTCTTCCTGCGGCGTTCCGACGGCTGGCTGCTGCCGCTGGAGGTCGAACGGTGGTGCGCCGAGCCCGACGCGGCCGACTCCGCCCTGCTCGGCCGCTGCCGCGGGCCCGTCCTCGACATCGGCTGCGGCCCGGGCCGTCTCGTCGCCGCTCTCGGCGGACGCGGGCTGCCCGCCCTCGGCGTCGACGTCTCCCCGGCGGCGGTCGCCCGGACCCGTGGCGCGGGCGGAACGGTCCTGCGCCGTTCCGTCTTCGACCGCCTGCCCGCCGAGGGCCGCTGGCGCACGGCCCTGCTGGCGGACGGCAACATCGGCATCGGCGGCGACCCCGCCGCGCTGCTCGCCCGGGTCCGCGAACTCCTCGCCCCGGGCGGATCCTTGCTGGCCGAGGCGGCCGCGTACGACGTCGACGAACGCCTCACCGTCCGGGTGGAGGACGCCGGCGGCCGTCACGGCGGCGACTTCCCCTGGGCCCGGCTCGGCTCGGCGGCGCTGCGCCGGACGGCGGAGGCCGCCGGCTGGACCACGGCGGGGGAGTGGGCGGTGGGCGGGCGCTTCTTCGTGGAGCTGACGCGCTGAACCCCGCGCCCCCGCCCGCGGGCGGACGTCGGGTCAGGAGGGCTGCGCCGCCGACAGCGCGGTGACCGTGACGACACCGTCGCACTCGGCGAACAGACCGTCCTCCAGGGCGACCTGGTGGCGGCCCGCACCGCCCGGGAGGCCCAGGACCATCGTCGGGTACTGCACCGGAGCCTCGCCCGACGCACAGTAGCCGTCCCCCTCGCCCTGGACTTGATGGAACGTCAGCTTGACCCACACCCGGCCGCCGGGCGCGACCGTGACCGGCGCGGAGGTGCCGCTGTTCTCCACCGTCAGCGGCACGTTGAGCTCCGGCGAGCCGTTGGCCGCTCCGGCCACCGTGGGGAAACCCTGGACCGTGCAGGCGGATCCGGAGGTGTTCGTGAAGCCCACGATCGCCGCCCCCGTGCCCGTTCCCTGCGGGCGCTGAGCCGCCTGGCGCGCCGGTCCCGCCTCCAACGCAGTGTCGTCGCAGGCGGTTTCCACCGGCGTGGCGGAGCTCGGGGAGGCGGCGGATGCGGAGGGCGCCGGGGAGGCCGAGGACACCGGCGACGCCGCCGATGCCGAGCCCGTCGGGGCGGGCGGAGTCACCGTGCCGTCGTCCCCCCGGCATCCGGTCAGCAGTACCGCCGCCGCGCAGGCCAGCACCGCGGCCACCGCCGTGCCGCGCGTCTTCGTGTGCTCCATGACGTCCCCCTGTGGTCCGGCCGCCCGGCTCGCCGCCCGGCGTTCGGCTCGGAACACGCGGCCGGCGGCAGGGGCGGTTTCGGGCCGTACGCGGCTGATACGCGATGGTGACGTATCGCGGTCACGTCGTCACATTCCGGGATCCGCGGCCGGCCCGCTCACGGCGGCGCAGCCGCCCCAGCAGCAGCCGGCCCGCCGTCACGACCGCCACCCCGCCCATCGCCAGGGCCCAGTTGCGCACATAGTCCAGGGGCAGCGCCGACGGGTTCGCCCCCTGCCCCTGCCGCAGCATCACCGGGAGCGCCACCGCCGTGAGGCAGCCGGCGGTGATCAGCGCGGCCCGCAACGGCCCGCGCGCACGCGGCGGGAGGAGCGCGCCGGCGGCGAGGACGAGAGGGACGAGCACACCGTCGTGCAGGAAGACCGCGGCCGCCAGCCAGCTCAGCACGCCCACGGGGGAACCTACCTGGCGATCCGTCAGGAGCAGCACGGCGCCCAGCGTCATCGCCGCCACACCGGCGGCGCCCAGCGCACCGCGCAGCAGTCGTGACGCGGTCACGGCAGCAACACCTCCAACCGGGTGACCCACTTGGTCTGCAGCACGCCGGGGCGGTTGGGGGCGATGATCCGCGCCGGATGGCCGTGGTCGGGCGACAGGGGAGCGCCGTTGAGGGCGACCGCCAGCAGCGTCAGGGGGTCTCGGGCGTAGGAGGCGCCCATCTCGGTCACCGCGTAGGCGCCGTCGCGCTCCAGGGAGACGACGCGCAGGCGCGCGTCCGGCGGGGCGCCGGCGCGGTCCAGCAGGTCGCGCACCCGGGCGCCGGTCCAGTGCGCGTTACGGCTCCAGCCCTCGACACAGGCGATCGGGAGCACCGCCGAGTACCGTGCCAGCGCCCGCAGTTCGGCGAGGCTCAGCTCGTACGGCCGCGGGCCCGCCACCTGGAGGCGCCAGCCGGCGGTCAGTTCCCGGGTGATGCCGGCCGCCGCCGCGGTGCGGTTCACCGGCAGTCCCTGCGGGCCGTGTCCGGGGCTGCGCGGCGCGAAGAGGGCGGCGCGGCCGAGCGGGGTCAGGGACTGGCCGACGGTCGTCAGGGTCACCGCGCCCGTGGCGACCGCCACCGCCGTCACGAAGGACCGCCGGTCGGGGCCGTCGTCCACGGGCAGTTCCCGCGTGCCGGACGACCGCCGCGTCCAGTGCGCCGCGACGACCGGTGCCTTGACCGCCAGGTGCAGCAGCAGCGCGCCGACGGCGACCCAGGCCATGGCCCAGTGCGCGGGGCGGAAGTTCCACGGCCAGGGGTACCACTGCACGGTGTTGAGCAGCCCCGTCACCAGTTGCAGCAGCACACTGCCGACCAGCACGCCGACCGACAGCCGTTCCAGCGCGTGCGCGAACGAGCGCACCGCCGGCCGGGCGAACAGCCGCGGGTAGACCGTCCAGAGCTTCGCGAGGAGCAGCGGAAGGGCGGCGATCCCGCTCGCCACGTGCAGTCCCTGGGTCAGCCGGTAGCCCCACACGGGACGGCTGGGCAGGGCGTCGGCCGCCCACGAGGGCGGTTGCTGGAGCCAGTGGCTCACCAGCCCGGTGACGAAGCAGACGGCGATCGCCGCCCCCAGGGCGCGGCCGACCACCGTCGCCGTCCGCGGGTCGTGCAGCCGCCCCGTGAACACCGGGGACGGCGGGGACTTGGGCAGGGGGAGCCCCGGGGGAAGGCGAAGGCGAAGGCGTCTCATGCGTTCCATCACACCGCCCGGGACCCCCGCGAAAGGGTCTTCGACTCCTTACGGAATACGGACGGACGGCCGCGCGTGATCGCCCGCGCCGCCGTGACCTGCGACGGTTGGGTCCGTGGGTACCCGCGCTGCCACTGCCACTGCCACTGCCGCCACCGCCGTCCTGCTCGCCGCCCTCACGGCGGCCGTCGCCACGGCCGTCCAGCACGACACGCCCGGCCGCACGCTGCTGCGCCAGGCTGTCGCCTGGGCGCTGTTCGCCGCCGCGGCCGTCGCCGTGCGCAAGGTGCCGGTGCGGCGGGCCGTCGTCCTGGTCGCCGCGGGCGGCGCGGCGCTCGCCCTGGCGGGGCTCGCCGGACCGCCGGGCACCAGCGACGACATGTACCGCTACGTCTGGGACGGCCGCGTGCAGGCGGCGGGCATCTCCCCGTACACGTACGCCCCTTCGGCGCCCGAACTCGGCGCGCTCCGCGACCCGTGGCTCTTCCCGCCGGACGGCGCCTGCCGTGCCTGGGACGAGCATCCGCTCGCGGACGGCGGCTGCACCCTGATCAACCGTCCCGCTGTCCACACGATCTACCCCCCGGTCGCCGAGGGCTGGTTCCTCGCCGTGCATGCCCTCTCCCCGGACGGCGCGCGCCACAAGGCCGTGCAGACCGGCGGCGCGCTCCTGGCCACGGGCACCACCCTCGCCCTGCTCCTCGTGCTGCGGCGGCGAGGCGGCGACCCGCGGCGTGCCGCGCTGTGGGCCTGGTGCCCGCTCGTGCCGGTCGAGGCCGTCAACAACGCCCATGTGGACACCCTCGGCGTGCTGCTGCTCGTCCTCGCCCTCGGTGCCGGCGGAGCCCGGCGCGGCGCGCTCCTCGGCGCCGCCGTCGCCGTCAAACTGCTGCCCGTCCTCGCCCTGCCGGGGGCGCTGTCGGGGGCGCTCTCCCGGGGGCGCGGGCCGCGCGAGGCGGCCCGGCTGCTGCTGCCCGCCGTGGTCGTCGTCGCCCTCGCCTACCTCCCGTACGTCCTGGCCTCCGGCGCCGGCGTCCTCGGCTACCTGCCCGGCTACCTCCAGGAGGAGGGCTACGACTCGGCGCACGTACGGCGTTTCGCGCTGCTGCGCCTCGTCCTGCCCGACACCGCCGCGGGGTTCGCCGCCGCGGCCGTGGTCGGGCTCGCAGCCCTGTACGTGCTGCGCCGCGGCGACCCCCGGCGCCCCTGGAGCGGAGCGCTGCTGGTGACGGGCACCGCGCTGCTCGTCACCTCGCCCTCCTACTCCTGGTACGCGCTGCTGGTCGTGGCCCTGGTGGCCCTCGACGGCCGGTGGGAATGGCTGTCGGTCGCCGCCGCGGGCGCCGTGCTCTACCTCGCCGGCGGCCCCGCGCAGCAGGCGGTCTGCTACGGGACCGCCGCCCTGGCCGTCGTGGCGGGTGCGTTCGTACGACGGGCGATGGAACGGCGCCCTCCCGGGCAGAAGGAGGAGTACGACTCGACCGGGGAGGATCCGACCCATGCATTCCGACCGGATACCGCGCGCGTCCGCCGCGGTCCTCGCACTGTCCGTCGCCGCGTCGCTCTCCGCGTGCAGCGGCTCCGGTGACGCCGGGGGCACCAAGGGCGCGGCCGCCCGTCCGGCGATCACCGTCACGCCCGCTTCCGGCGGGCAACCCGTTCCCGTCGACCGCAAGGTGACCGTCCGCGTCACCTCGGGCCGGCTGGACTCCGTCCGCGTCACCGCCCCCGGCCCCGGGGCGCTGTCCGGCGCCCTCGCCTCCGGCAAGGACGGCTGGACCTCCACGGGGCACCTCGCGCCGGGCGTCACCTACGACGTCGTCGCCCGCGCCACCGGCGACGACGGCAAGGCGCTCACCCGGCACGTGCGCTTCACCACCGCCGAGGCCGACCGCACCTTCGTGGGGGAGTACCACCCCGACAAGGGCACCACCGTGGGCGTCGGCATGCCCGTCTCCATCGTCTTCAACCGGCCCATCCGCGACCGCGCAGCCGTCGAGCGGAAGCTCGCCGTCACCGCGTCGCCGGCCGTCGACGGCTCGTGGAGCTGGATGAAGGACTGGAGCGGACGCGACCGCGTCGACTGGCGGCCCCGCGCCTTCTGGAAGGCCGGCACCGACGTGACCTTGCGGATGAACCTCGACGGCGTCGACGCGGGCGGCGGGGTCTACGGCACCCAGAACCGCGTGGTGCGCTTCCGGATCGGGCACGCGGTCACCACCACCGTCGACACCTCGCGCAAGACCCTCACCCTGAGCCGCGACGGCAAGGTCGTGCGGACGCTGCCGGTCTCGGCCGGCAAGCCCGGTTACGAGACCTGGAACGGCACGATGGTCGTCCTGGAGAAGACCCCCAGCATCACCATGAACTCCCGCACCGTCCGCATCTTCGGCCCCGAGGCCTACAACCTCAAGGACGTCAAGTGGGACGTCCGCCTGACCACCTCGGGCACCTTCACGCACGCCGCCCCCTGGAACGACGGCAAGTTCGGGAAGGTCAACGGCAGCCACGGCTGCGTCGGCATGAGCACCGCCGACGCCAAGTGGTTCTACGAGCAGGTCGGTATCGGGGACCCGGTCACCGTCGTGCACTCCACGGACACCGTGCAGCTGAACAACGGCTACGGCGCCTGGAACGCCGACTGGGACGACTGGAGTGCCGGCAGCGCCCTGTGACCGAAGGCCGACGGACCGACGGGCCGGCAGCCCGGACCCGTCCGGACACGGCGGAGCCCGCGCGGCGTGCGCGGGCTTCGTCGACGACCTACGAGGTGGGACTCCCTTCGCCGGCATGGTCCGGATCAGGTGCTAGGGGTCGCTCTCCGGTCCTTGCCTCTTCCCTGACCTTCAAGCCTCTCAGCCCGGCCGTTGAACCCGGTCGCGGGGGAAGTGGGACCTTCCCTGTCCGCCGCCGGTGCTACCGAACTCCCTCGCTCGCCCCGTAGGCCTTCTCCAGGTTAGTACCGTTCGCCGCGGATCACTAGCGGCAAATGCCCCGATTTCATGATTTTCAGTCGCCAATGCGGACGTACCCACTCAGACGCGGTCGAACGGCTCCGCGTAGCGGAAGGCCCCGCTGACCGACGGCGTGTACGCGGCCAGCGGCCGCACCTGGAAGTACGGGCCCCAGGCCGGATCCGGCGGCAGGATCCGGTAGTCCGTGCTGGCCCGGAAGCCGAAGCGGCCGTAGTACGCGGGGCTGCCCAGCAGCGCCACCAGCGGCTCCCCGAGCGCGTCCGCCGCGCCCAGCACGCTGTGGACCAGGGCGAGCCCGACCCCGCGCCGCTGGTGTCCCGGCGCCACGCTCAGCGGGCCGAGTGCCGCCACGGGAACCTCGTCCACATGACCGCGCGTGCACAGGACATGCCCGACAACGCCGCCCTCGTCGTCCGTCGCCACCAGCGACAGCGGGGGCAGCCACGCCCCCGACTCCCGCAACTCCGCGACCAGCGTGGCCTCCACCGGCACCTCCGTGCCCGGGTCCGCCCCCTGTTTCGCGAAGGCGGCCGCCGTGACGGCGTGCACGGCGGCCAGGTCGTCTGAGGTCTCCCGTCGGATCAGCACCCGGGCAGTCTCCGGTCCGCGCGCCCGCCGGGCAACCCGTTTTCCCCGCCGATCGGGGGGCGCGGGCCCTCAGCCGCCGCCGACGACCAGCCCGCGCGGCCCGCCGCCGGGGACCGCGCCCGGGAAGGGCCCGCGGAGGAGTCCGACGAGCCCCTGCGCGAGGTCGTCGCGCCAGCAGAGGTAGTCGTGCCCGCCGTTGTACTCGTGGTGGGCGACCTCGTAGCCCTTGGCGCTCAGGGCGTCGCGCAGCCGGTGCCCCGCGGCCGGGACGCCCCACTCCTGGAGGCCGGACGACAGATGGAAGCGGACGGGCCTGCGGGCCAGTGCCCGGACGCGCCCGGTGAGCCATTCCTCCGGGCACGCCCCCTCGCGGCGGGCCGCCGGCCACCAGAACGCGCCCGACTGGGCCAGGACATTGCCGAAGCGCTCCGGCCGCCGCAGCGCGGCATAGGCCGCGGCCAGGCCGCCGAGCCCCTGGCCCGCGACGACGGTTCTGGACGGGTCGCCGGAGACGGGCCAGCGACGGGCCGCCCAGGGCAGCAGTTCATGCGTCAGGAAGGCCACGAAGCGCTCGTCGCAGGCGAGTTCACGGCGCCGGGTGTCGCTGTCGAGCGCGTCCGGCAGGAGGGCGACGAGCGGCGGCAGCAGGCCCGCGTGGACGAGTCCGTCGAGCAGGCGGGAGATGCCCAGTTGCTGCCACACGTCGCCGTCGAGCAGGACCACGACCGGCAGTCCGGTGAGGTCCTCGTGGCCGGCGGGGGTGTACGCCCACACCCGCCGCCAGTTGTGCAGGTGCCCGCTGCGCAGCGTGTGCACGGACAGCTCGCCCGCCCCGGCAGCGGGGTGCGCCCGCTCGCCGCCGAGCGGGACGGGGGCCGCGGGGAGGGCCGCCACGGAGAGCGGTTCGGCGCCCCAACGGCTCGGGAAGACCGTCCGGTTGAGGGGGTCGCGCCGGGGGTGCCGGCGCAGCCGCCGCAGGTACGCCTGTCTCGCCCCGGGCGCGGAGCAGGCCTCCGGGCCGTCCCCGGTGCCCTCGTCGCCCTCACCGCTCCCGGCGCCGCCGTCGGCATCGGCGTCGTCGACGCAGAGCGCGTACGTGGCCCGCCAGTCGGCCCGCATCCGTATCGTCCAGTGCCACACGTCCGTTCCCGGGACGCGGGACATGAGGTTGCCCGCCAGGTCCTCGGGGTCCACCACCTGGCTGGGCAGCACGAGCACCGTGCGTGTCGCGGCGGTGCCCCGCCACAGGAAGGTGACGGCGGCGTGCCCCGGGTCACCGGCGACGGCCTCCACCAGCGGCGTTCCCTCGGCTTCCACCGCCCGCCAGAAGTCCCGCTCCCGCTCCGGGCGTTCGGCCAGTGCCGCGATCCGCGCGCTGCGGGCGCGCTCCACCGGTGCGGGCCGGGGGAAGCGCGGCGCGCGCAGCGACGCGCCGGACGGCGGGCTCCACAACGCGGACAGCATGACCGGCAAACCCTCCTGGACGTCTCCGACGGCAAAGGTCATTTAAAGTCACGTTCCCCTCGACCCGAAGTCGCCGTGAGGCCCGTCGCACCGTGACCAAACCCCTGTCGGCGCGGCCCGATCCGGGGTTCCATGTCCTCACCTGCCCCTTGGCGCCGAAGAGAGGGAGCCTCTTGGCCACCACCGTGCGACGCAGCACCCTCACCCTCCCCGCAGCCCCACTCGGCCCGGAGAACCCGCTGCCCGCCCTGCTCGCCCCGCGCGAACTGCACGCGCCGGAAGCGTTCGACGAGGCCGAGAGCACCGCGCTCCCGCCCGCGATGGCCCGCCGCCTCGCCTACGGGCACCTGCGCACGCTGCTGCCCGTACCGCGGCGGGACGGCTACACCCGCGAGCGCACACCCACCGCCCTGGACGCCCTCGTCATCGAGAACGACCGCCTGCGCGCCACCGTCCTGCCCGGACTCGGCGGGCGCCTGTACTCGCTGCTCCACAAGCCCACCGGCAGGGAACTGCTGCACGCCAACCCGGTCCTGCAGTTCGCCGACTTCGGGCTCGCCGGGGCCTGGTTCTCCGGCGGCGTCGAATGGAACCCGGGTGCCACCGGCCACACCACGATGACCTGTGCCCCGATGCACGCCGCCCGCGTCCCCGCGCCCGACGGCGGCGAGATGCTGCGCCTTTGGGAGTGGGAACGGCTGCGCGACCTGCCGTACCAGGTCGACCTGTGGCTTCCCGACGGCTCCGACTTCCTCTATGCCGGCGTCCGTGTCCGCAATCCTCACCACCGGACCGTTCCCCTCTACTGGTGGTCCAACACCGCCGTGCCCGAGACACCCGGCGCGCGTGTCCTCGCCCCCGCCGGCCACGCCTGGCACTTCGGTTCCCACCGGACAGTGCACCGGGTACCCGTTCCCGAGGAGCCCATCGCCTCCGAGCACCCGGCCGACTGGTTCTACGACCTGGCCGACGGCGCCCGGCCCTGGATCGCCGCGCTCGGCGCCGACGGACGCGGCCTGATCCAGACCTCCACCGACACCCTGCGCGGCCGCAAGCTCTTCGTCTGGGGCCGCGGCCGCGGCGGGCGCCGCTGGCAGCGCTGGCTCGCCGGGGACACCGGGGACGCCAGGAACGGCAGTTACCTGGAGATCCAGGCGGGGCTCGCCCCCACCCAGCTGGAGCACCTGCCGCTCGCCGCCGGCGGCGCCGTCTCCTGGCTGGAGGCCTACGGACCCCTCGACACCGCGCCGGACGCCGGAACGGACGCCGTCGAGGCCCACCTCGAGGCGGTCCTCCCGCGCGAGCGGGTGCGCGCCGCGTACGAGGCGTGGCTCCCCGCCGCCGACACCGACCCCGACCCCGGAGACACAGAGGACATCCTCGCCACCGGCTCCGGCTGGGGCGCCCTGGAGGTCCTGCGCGGCCGGTACGACCTGCCCGGCACGCCCTTCGCCCCGGGCACCATGGGCGAGCAGCAGAAGCCGTGGCTGGAACTGCTCCTCGCGGGCGTCTTCCCCAAGGCCCCCGGCGACGACGCGCTCCCCGGCCCCGCACTGGTTTCGCCGGAATGGCGCGAACTCCTCGAGACCGCGGGCACGTACGACGGCAACGAGTGGTACCTCGACCACCATCTCGGCCTGGCCCAGTGGGACGCCGGCGACCGCGCCCAGGCCGTCCGCAGCTGGGAGCGCTCCGCCGCGCGCACCGGCTCCTGGCTGCCGCTGCACTGCCTCGCCGCCGCCGACCGGGCCGACGGCCACCACGCGCGCGCCGCGGAACGTTACCTCGCCGCCGTCCGCGCCCAGGCCGAGGGCACCTGCCCGGTGGACGTCCGCACCGCCCTCGCCCGCGAGGCGGTCCCCGCGCTCCTCGAGGCCGGACGTCCCGGCGACGCGGCCGCCGTCCTCGGCGCCCTCCCCGACGACGTCCTCGCCCGCGGCCGGTTCCGCCTCCTGCACGCCCAAGTCCTGGCCGCCCAGGGTGACATCGCGGGCGCCCGCGCCGTCTTCGACGCCGGCTTCACCGTCGACGACCTGCGGGAGGGCGAGGACTCCCTGCACCTGACCTGGCAGTTCCTCACCGGCGGCGCCGAACCGCTGCCCGAGGCCTACGACTTCCGCATGGCCCCCTGAAAACCGTTGGCCCGCGGCGCACGGCACGTCCCACAGTGGTGACTCCCGATCACCACCACGAAGGGGGAAGAACGTGTCGACACTGCGGGTCACCGCCGAACGGCTCACGGTCCACGACCACCCGAACGCGGACGCCCTGGAGCTCGCCCAGGTCGGCCTCTACCGGGCGGTCGTGGCCAAGGGCGCGTACCGGACAGGGGACTTCGCGCTCTACATCCCCGAGCAGTCCGTGCTGCCGGACGCCCTGATCGCCGAACTCGGCCTGACGGGACGGCTCGCCGGCGCCGCGGCCAACCGGGTCAAGGCGGTCCGGCTGCGCGGCGAACTGTCCCAGGGCATCGTGTGCCGCCCGGCCGCGCTCGACGGCACGGACCTGGCCCGTGCCGCCTCGGACGACGCCGACTTCGCCGGGCTGCTCGGCATCACCAAATGGGTCCCGCCGGTCCCGGTGTCGATGAGCGGTGAGGTGGAGTCGGCGCCGGACCTGCTGCCGTGGGTCGACATCGAGAACCTCAAGCGCTACCCCGGCGTCTTCGCCCCCGGCGAGCCGGTCGTGATCACGGAGAAGCTGCACGGCACCGCCTGCGCCCTGACGTTCCTGGCGGCGACCGGGCAGGTGCTGGTCACTTCCAAAGGTCTCGGCGCCCAGCGGCTGGCCCTCAAGGAGTCCCCGCGCAACCTGTACTGGCGCGCCGCGCACGGCCACGGCCTGCCCGCCGTCGCGGCGGAGCTGGCCGCGCGGCTCGGGGCCACGCGGGTCGGGCTCTTCGGCGAGGTCTACGGTGCCGGCGTCCAGGATCTCGGCTACGGCACCGACGGGCGGCGCGAGGTCCCCGGCTACGCCGCCTTCGACGTCGCCGCCGAGATCGACGGCGCCGTGCGCTGGCTGGACCCGGCCGACCTGCTGCCCGACGGCACCCTGCCCCTGGTGCCCCGGCTCCACGCGGGCCCCTTCGGCCTCGGCCTCGCGCTGGAGCTGGCGCGGGGCACGGAAACCGTGTCCGGACGCGGCCTCCACCTGCGGGAAGGCGTCGTCGTGCGCGCGGCCCCGGACCGTCACAGCCCCGTGCTCGGCGGCCGTGCCATCGCCAAGGTCGTGAGCGACGCCTACCTCACCCGCAAGGGCGGCACCGAATTCGAGTGAGCGGCACGCATGCCCGTCCCGTCGCTGGGCAGGCGCAGCCCCCGAGTCACTTCACACAGCGCACGCATGAGAAGGGAACGGCCATGACCGACTTCAGCGCCCCCAACGGCGCCCAGCCGCCGGCACAGCGCGCCCTGCACGAGATCGCCACGGGCGGTGACAACGCGTCCGCGCTCAGCACCCTCGCGGCCAGTGACGTGCTGCTCCCGGTCCCCGGGCCGCCGGAGGAGGCCGCGGGCGGCGACGACGCGGAGCAGCAGACGATCAGCCTGCCCGTGTTCGAGCAGGAGGACGGCACGAAGCTCGTGCCGGTCTTCACCTCGGAGGTGCGTCTCGCCCACGCCCTGCCCAACGCCAGGGGCTACCGGATACTGCCCCTGTCCGCGCTGAGCAGCGGCTGGCCCTCGGACGAGCTCACGCTCTCCATCGACGCGGGCTCTCCGGACACCCTCACCATCAAGGGCGAAGGGGTCAGGGCCCTGGCGGGCCTGTCGGGTTGAGGCGTCCGGCGCGGCCCCGGCATGGTGCAGCCCCCGGTCCGGCCGGGGGCTGCACCATGCGCGGCGCGGTCTCCGTCACATCGGGCGGTAGACCGTCAACGCCTCATTGACCTTGTCGACGACCAGGCCGCCCGGGGCGGGGGCCACTTCGCCGTCCGCGGCGAACCGCGTCCCCGGGCCGATGCCGCCCAGGCGCACCCGTCGCAGCAGGGCCGTGGTCGAGCCGGTGACGGCGGCGGCGAGCAGCCGGGTCCTGGCGTAGGGGCTGCCGGGCACGATGCGGACGTCGAGCTGCCCGTCGGCCAGGTCGCGGCGGCGGACGGGGGCCGGACCGAGGCTGCGGTACGCGCCGTTGCCGGCGAAGAGCATCCACACCGAGTGGCGGCGGCCGTTGATGTCGACGTCGAGCGGGCTGGAGGTGCGCAGCACGTGGATCGCCGCGAGGATGCCGGCGGGCCAGCTCCCGACGCGGCGCGACCAGCGCTCGCGGTAGCGGACCAGATCGGGGTAGACCCCGATGCTGAAGGTGTTGAGGAACAGCGACGGCCGGTCCGCCCCGCCGTCGCCGTCCAGCGGCGTGATGCGGGCGACGTCGGCGGAGATGGCGGTGCCCGCCTCGACCGCGCGCGCCGCGTCGTCGATCGTCTCGATGGCCAGGTCCATCGCGAAGTGGTTGTACGTGCCGCCGGGGGAGACCATCAGCGGCACCCGGTGCCGCAGGGCGATCTCCGCCGCGAGGCGGACGCTGCCGTCGCCGCCGTGCACGCCGAGCGCCCCGCCGGCCTCGGCGGCCTGGCGGGCGGCCTTCTCCAGCATCTCCGCGAGGTCGTCGTCCTCGGAACACTCCTCGACCACGGCCTCCGGCAGCGCCGCCCGCAGCCGGTCCGCGGGCATCCCGAGCAGCGGCGGCGGCCCGGAGACCTCGTTGACCACGGCGTACAGTCCGCGCCCGCCCGGGAGGGCGGGCGCATCGGCCTGCGGTGTGGGCGGTACGGCGAGGTCCCGGCCGGTCGGCACGAGACCGCGCACGGCCAGCGCCGCGCCGGCGCCGAGCGTCATCCCGGCGAGCACGTCGCTGGGGTAGTGGACGCCCGTGTAGACCCGGGAGAACGCCACCGACCAGGCGAGCGGTGCCACGACCGCCCCCCAGCGGGGTGACTCGACGGCCACTCCCGCCGCGAAGGCGACCGCGGACGCCGCGTGACCGGAGGGGAAGGACGTACTGCCCGGCTGCCGGGACAGGCGCCGGATCACCGGGACGGAGTCCAGCACCGGGCGGGCGCGGCGCACCGCGCCCTTGCCGACGGTGTTGACCACCGCCGAGGCGAGGGCGAGCGACCCCACGCCGCGCAGCGCGGCCCGCCGTCCCTGGCGGCCGCCCACCACCGCGATGCCGGCGGCCACGCCGAACCACAGCGCGCCGTGGTTGGCGGCGCGGCTCAGCCGGGGCAGCACGGGCTCGGCGGCCGGCCACTCCCGTGTCGCGACACGCAGGAACAACTCCCTGTCCCATGCGCTCAGCTTCGGGCGCACATCGACTCCCTCCTGATCGGTTCCACTGCCGGGGTGTGTCCGGGGTCAGGCCTGCGGGCCCATCCCCAGCGTCCGTACGACGTCCTGGACGTTGGAGTAGCGCCGGTTGTCGCCCGGCAGGCCGTCCACCAGGTCGGTGAGCGGGTCGGGCGCGTGGTGGTCGCGCAGTGTCCGCAGCAGGTCGCCCCGGCGCGCCGGGAAGGTCTTGCGGGTCAGGTGGCGGGCCAGTTCGAACCGCAGCGACGTGCCGTCCGTGGCGCCGGACAGGACCGGGCCGTTGACCACCGCGACGTCGTCGTCGGCGGCGGGCTCGGGGTCGTGCCACTCCTCGGCGCGGGTCGGGTGCCCGGAGCGCAGCAGTCCGCGCAGTTCGTGCTTCATCTCGTCGTCCCGGTGGACGCTCAGGCGGTCGCTTCCTCGTTGCACGACGGCTCCTTTCCTCGGGGTCCGGGTACTTCCTCGTCTACCCGTTCGCGGCGTTGAATGCCTGCTGAATACGGTACGAAGCGGATGAATCGGGTCTTCCTGGGTACCAAACGTGCGAGGCCACCGGCAGCGAAAGGAAGGTGCGCGGCCCATGAGCCCTTACCGCGGCGGGGTCGACCCCGCAGAGCTGGACGAACGGCAGTTGGTGCACGAGCTGGAGTCGGTCCACCGCACCCGGCACGAGACGCTGCTGTACGGATCCTCGTCGGCCCTGGACGCCCACAACTCGCGCATGGTGGCGCTCGAAGGGGAGTACCTGCGCCGCCACCCGCAGCGGATGGTCGCCCCCGGCCGCACCCGCGCCGGGGCACGCGCCCGGGTCCTGCAGATGCCGGCCCAGCCCACGTCCGCGCAGTAGCCGCCGCCGGGGCACCGGGTGCCGGGGCGTGCGGCGGCCGAAG